>NZ_JBFHGM010000054.1:0-22594 GCF_041583095.1 Draconibacterium sp. | reverse complement strand
TCATTTCACGTGCGGTTCAGGATATGGCCGAGGGAGAAATCCTGCAGATGAAAAAAAGCCGCAAACTCGACATCGATGATGAAACGTATTTCGAGATCATCCGCAAAAAAACAGCTTCGTTAATTGCAACCAGTATGGCTATTGGCGCCGCATCGGCGGTTGATGACGAGGTGATTATTGAAAAGATGTACAGTATTGGACAAGATGCCGGAATTGCCTTCCAGATAAAAGACGACATTTTTGATTACCAGTCGAAAGGGCTGCTGGGTAAACCGACGGGTAACGACATTAAGGAAAAGAAAATTACACTGCCGCTGCTTCATGTATTAAACGAAGCCGACAGAAGTGAACGGAAACGCATTCTGAGGTTGATAAAACGAAAAAATAACAGTTCGGCAGTTGTAGAAGAACTGATTAAGCTGGTAACCGAAAAAGGCGGCCTTGAATACGCCGAGCAAAAAATGAATGAATTTAAAGACCGGGCAATTGCCGGCCTTAAAGAATTTCCTGACTGCGAGGCTCGCGAATCGCTAATCGAGCTGATGAACTACATTGCCACCCGCAAAAAATAACCGTTGTGTTTCCGGATATTTAAAACCCGGCTGTCATCAAAGATCAGATACTGCCCTTTTATGCCGGCCAGCGTTCCGGTAACTTCCGGTAGTTTATCAAAACCAATACTTTTTATCTTGTCAGGAAACTGCTCAACCGGGTAATTTATTTCCGTCACTTCATTTTGCGGCTCTATGTATTTCTGCAATTCCAACGGCAACAAATTGGCAATTCGTTCTTTTTCGGCTGCCAGATCAAAATCTTTTAAGACTTCGTTCTTCAGCATCGACCTCCAGTTGGTTTTATCGGTAAAATTATTTTTCAGAAATACTTCGATAACACCGGCAATATGTCGGTTGGGCGTTTTTGCAATTTTTATGGCAAAACTGGCTCCCTGATCAATCCAGCGTGTAGGAATCTGATGACCGCGGGTAACACCAACTTTTAAAGCGCTCGACACGGCCAGGTATACAAAATGGTCGATCAGATCGTGTTTTTCGGCCCATTCCATATCGCGTGCAATTCCCAAGTGCGCCTTTGATAACTCGGGGCGAATGATCGACTCGCTGGCTTCAGGAGCCGTTTGAAGACAGTTGTAACAAAATCCCTGGCTAAACGATGTTTTCGTTTTCTTCCCGCACGAGACACAATTTATTTGCCCGTCGAAACGCATCGAGATTTCTTTCCCGATCAGCGCGTTCATATCAATTTTCTCGTCGCCAATGGGTAGTTTATATTTTACCGGCGCATGAAGCTCGGTGATCATTTTTCGTATGTTGCCTTCAAATTCCATGATGAATATTTTCTGACGTGAAAATAATACAGAAGTAGCAGGATACAAGTAAAGTTTGGAAATTAATCATCAAACCCCGGTCGTTTGAATTCCATTACGCCCGGAAATGTTTTTAGCATTTGCTTTTTTATTTGCGACAGCTCAAGTAAAAACTGCAGGATTTCATCTTCCATTTCACTAAAACCGGAGTAGAATACCGACAGTGCATCCATCGATCGTTTAATGGCAATTATGGCAATTTTTGCCGATCCCAGGTTATCGGCGTACAAGCCGTATTCATCCTCCGGATCGTTTTGCCGCTGTTCCAGCTCCAAATGAGCACGGTGAACTTTCGCCCCGATAAAAGCACTGTACCACTGAATTACCTCTGCTGCATCGCGGTATTTTATCATCGACTCATCGTCGTCGATCATCACCAGCTTTTCAGCTTTGCTTGCGAAAAACTCCTTGTTCTTATTCATCCATTTATGAATGTTGATCCCGTAATTCCGCGCCTGTACTTCCAGTGGTGTTTCTATATGTTCGGGCAATTCAATATCTTCAACATCGCTCAGGTCGATCCCCTCTTTGTCGGCATCCTCTTCAATCATTTCAATGGTCACTTCCCAGGCCAGGCGTATCTGATCCCAAAAGTTTTTATTCTCTTCATCGGGATTTAGCACATCATCTTCAATTTTGTTTTCCTGTTCGTGCAAATAGGTCAAACATTTCTGCGTCATGGTACATCGTTCGCACCAACGATCGCAATAGTTATAAATCCCCGGAACGAGATCTTTTCGTTTCGCCAGATCGAGCAGGGTTTGCTTAAAGTGTTCTTTTTTCGATTTCATAGGTGCCATACAAGTAGTATTAGCAGAGTAACAAGACAAATCGATAAAAAGTTGAACTGATCTTTTACCGCCGCTAGAGTTTCGTGTCGTTTGCCACGCCTAAAACGCCCAGATAAAGCAGTTTTGCAGCATCTTCCATTATTTCGGGAGTTAACACATTTGTTTTGTCGGCAGGCATGTGGTAGTGCACCGGATACACCGAGTTGCGGGTCCACAGGCCAAATGTTTTTATGCCGGCATCTTCAAAAACCGATGCATCGGAACGTGGCCGCCCGTAGTTTTTTGTAACTGCTGATGCTCCCATTTCGCGGTGGATAAAATTAGTATTGGCTTTTTCAAAATGACTGAACAACTGGCTGTGCGTTTTTCCTCCCGACACGTAAAATGCGGTGCCGTTTCCAACCATATCCAGGTTCATCATCATTTTGGTTTTCTCAACCGGGAACAGCGGATTTTTACAGTAATATTTCGAGCCGTACAAACCACACTCTTCACCACCAAGAAGGATAAAAAGTACCGAACGTTTTGGCTTAACTTCGGATGTTGCCAAAGCTTTTGCCACCCCCAGAATATCGCTGATACCCGATGCATTATCGAGTGCACTGGAGAACGTTACATCGCCCATTTGCCCCTGCCCGTCGAGATGACCACCGATGATTATTACTTCATCTTTCAGTTCCGGATCGGAACCTTCGATCATGGCCACCACGTTGCAGGCCTGTGCATCGGGGAAATATTTTGTTTCGGCGCGGATAAACACCTGTTGTTCTGTCGGCAGCTCAAACGATGGCGTTTCCATATTTTTCAACTGTTCACGAATCTGCTGGTAATCTTTTCCGGCATCGGCCATAATTTGCTCAACAACTTTTGTATCAACATGCGCATAAACAAATCCTTCGAGATTAACCGTGTTCGGATTGGCCAGCTTACTGGCATAGATCATTCCTGCAGCACCGTGTTTTACCGCATTCCTGAATTTGTAACGGTGATAAGCGTAAGGCGTCCATTTGCCCAGTGTCTCATCGTTTTTGGTGTACGGCGTTCCGCTTTCGAGAATGATAATTTTACCTTTTACATCAACATTCTTATAGTCGTCGTAACCCAGTTCCGGGGCCGTAATTCCGTGGCCAACATAAACCAGTTCGGCTTGAACGGTGCCACTTGCCGAGTTGGAGCCCGGGATATAGTCTTCCGGAAAATCGAGGTACGTTTTTTCACCTCCGTTAAAATAAACCACCGATCCCAGCGAGTTTACTTCGGAATATTCGTTTGGGAAATACTGAAAGTAACTGCCGTTGTTGGCAGGCTGAAGGCCCCACTCTTCGAACTTCGATGCACACCATTTGGCAGCTTCAAGGTATTCGGGCGATCCCGACAAACGCCCCGCGTATTTATCAGCGCTTAGTTCGGTGGCAAACTCCATTAACTCGTTGCTTGAGATGGTGTGAAAGCTTTTTAAACGTAAATCATTATCACTCTGCTGTGCAAATCCGTTTAGTGTAAATGCTGCACATAACAGCACGCAAAATAGTGTTACTCTCATCATTAAATTTTTCAGGATCGTTAAAATTATAATTTTTTGGGTCGAACAGCCCGCAATTGTAAAAAAGTTGAATGTAAAATTCGAAAATTGTTTTGGTTGTTGACACTAATAAGCTAAATATAAACCTATTGACTCGTCTGTTAAGGTTTATCGAAGCTTTTTGAATAAATTATCACCACTAAACTTTTAAAAAAATAATTATGAAAATTTTAAGGGGAACTCTTTTTGGCGGAATCACCTTTTTCTTTCTCGGATGGTTGGTTTATGGATTCCTGCTGGCAGGTTTTATGGAAGCCAATTCCAACGCATGTGCCAACCGGTTAGACACTGAAATGGTTTGGTGGGCGATGATCTTATCAAACCTGATTTTGGGATTACTTTTAACGCTGATCCTTAAATGGTCTGGTGCTTCGGGAATTGGAGATGGCATAAAAACAGGTGCTCTGGTTGGTTTGTTAATGGCGCTAACCATGGATTTGATGATGTACTCCATGACCACCCTCTACAACCTGAAGGTATTGGTAGTTGACGTAATTGCCTATACCTTATTACTGGCAATTATGGGGCTGGTAATCGTGCTCACCTGGGGAAAGAAAGAATGATCAGAAACATAATCACTTCAATTAAACAGTTAAAGCTTCTACACCCGTAGAAGCTTTTTTATTCCTCATCATAAACCATTACCACATCATCAATAATTAATACACTTCCAATTGCTCCGGCAAAATTAGCACCATCGTAACTTGATGAAGCCACAAACGAGATGTGTGTAGGCAACATGTATGTTGCGGAATCACCCGATACAAAATTCCCGTCCTCCGGTTTCATGTAATCGGGGTACGAATCGTCAAGCGGGCCATAAACCACATCCATTTCTTTGGTGATCATTTCCGATTGGTTTTCATCGCTGCGGAACCAGGCCGTTCCCAAACGTTGTGTTTCACCGCCCAATCGCACTTCCAGAAAAGCATAAATATCGCAGCTATCGTCGTAATCCAGCACATTACCATTTCTGTCTTTATTTACGGCTCCCGGAATATAGGAATAGGTAAACCGGATTTTATCGGGCCGCCCGGTGAAAGGCGTTCCAAATATTACGGCAGCTTCCGGATCGGTTGGATCTAATTTATCGGAATCAAAATAACCGGTAAACAACGATCCGGCGGCAATGGGTGTTTTTAAGGGAACCCCGGCCAACCCCAGATCATAGGTCTCCATAAGAGCAGCAGTATTTCCATTACCCAAATCGTAAGGTGTTGTGGCGATTTTACCCAATATCTGGGTGCCCTGGTTTCCGGTTCCCCAAATAGTGGAAGTCGCGTTGGCGCCGGGTTCGTAATACCCCGAGCTGGTTTTATACCAGGTATTTAAGTCACCGTTATCCAATTGTGGCGTAGCCGATGCTACAAATGATTCGATCGTCCAAACATGCCCGCTGCCATCCTCGGCAACTACATTTATGCTGGCCTCATCACTCAAATCGATAACATCGCCAACAGTTTTATCGGCAGTGGCAAACGACGATAGTTCCATTTCCTGAATAACCAGCGATGAAAGCTCAACACCTCCGGGAATTTCAATGGTAACGGTTTGATTCTCCGTGTCGATTATAGCATTGCCCGCCTGGTTGCTTACCAGAAACTTTTTAATATTTCCATAGGGCGACAATCCAAAATGATCTTCCTTAACGCAGGAGAACAGCACTAAAAGAATTGCGGTTATATATACTGACCTTTTCATTTACTTGCCCCCCTTCTGTTTTTATCGGCTCCGAAATAGTACGCCAACCCGAGATCGAGCGAAAGCAGGTTAATTCGAAAGTCAACATTCTGTCGCACCTGTTTTGATTCGGGTCCATCGTTAACACTGCTTCGTGCAACATTTAACTGATAGCCTAAAACATTGTTTAGCTGCACTTCGAAAGCAAAATTCTCCATGGCAAAAAAGGTAATTCCCGGACTTAATCCCACCCCAAAAGTGAACTCCTTCTTGTGTTTTTTAATAATCTCATCGATATTTCTTACATCGCGGGTAAGCGAACTGCTGCCGCCCAGCGTAAAACCAACTTCGGTGAAAAAACTCAATCGCTCGTTTGGAGTTAAAGGCACCGATGACCGAAATCCGGGACTAACGGCGAATCCGCGGGTAAGCGTGTTCGACAGTACAGTATCGGGATCCTGAAAAACGGTACCCCCAAAGCGGTTCTGAAAATAATTGAAGTTAATGATCGCCATTCCGTAATCGCCCGTGTAATAACCGCCTTTCAACAATAAATCGTAGTCGAGCCGGTTTCCTTCAACCACCTGTTGAACCAGGTAATTCGTATTGGTTAGATTTTTATCGGTTATCGAAAAGGCCAGTCCCACATAAAAATTTCCTTTTTGAAAAGGCTTAAAATCCTGGTTGTAATAGCTCGACAGCAAATCGTAGGGAGTGGTTTTCTTTTCAACCTCCAATGAATCTTCCTGTGCAAACAAAAATGCCGGCCATATCAACAGAAATGCGAGTATCGGGATGTTTTTCATTTTCATGGATGAACATTTTGCCTATCAAAGATAAGGCATTGATGGCAAAAGGGCTGCATAAAAGAATTGATTTATCATCAACGAACAGTGCAATATTGCCTCTTTCATTAGCATCCTACTCTTATTTTGTAAAGCATATATCACTTATATAATCTGTGTACAATAATATTTTTTATTATTTTCCATGTCAGTAAAGAAGGGAAAAACATTGCCCGCTTATTGCGTAAATTTTTAACTAAAAAAACAATTGGATATGTTTCAAGCCTTAATCCAAAATGCGGCTCTTCTTATTACCCTTTCGTTCCTGTATGGAACCATTAAGTATTACTTTGGTAAAAAAAAGTTACAATTTCAAATAATTAGCGGTGTTTGGTTTGGAATAGTAGCCGTTGCTGCAATGCTTTTACCTTACCAGCACGAACCGGGTGTAATTTACGATGGCCGCTCTATTGTTTTAACTCTGGCAGGTTTATGGGGCGGAGGATTAGTAACACTGCTTTCCGTAATTATTGCAGGCGCTTACAGGGCACTTCTGGGAGGTGCCGGTATTTGGGCCGGACTTGCTACAATTATCGCTTCCGGGATTATTGGCTTATTTTTCAGAACAATTCTTCAGAAAGAACCACAAAAAATTCATACCGCCATTTTGTATGCGGTTGGAATTATAAGCCACCTTGCAATGCTCGCAAGTCAACTTCTTTTACCCGAACATCCCATGCAAACCATACAACAAATATGGTTTCCGGTGATGCTAATATTTCCTGTTGCATTAACGCTAATCGCCAAACTATTCCAGTTAATCGAACGATATCTATTGAGTGAACAACAGATCAGGAAAGCAGAGGAAATGTACAGAACAACCTTGCTAAGTATTGGTGATGCTGTTATTTGTACTGATATTAAAGGACGAATTACTCAACTAAATTGGGAGGCCGAAAGGCTGACCGGTTGGAATGCCAAAGACGCTTATAAAAAAAATCTCGAGGATGTGTTTCATATTGTTAATGAACACTCCCGTAAAAAAGTGGAGAGTCCTTTTTCGAAGGTAATGGAACACGGTAAAGTTGTTGGACTTGCAAATCATACCATACTACTGTCGAAAGATGGAAATGAAATTCCGATAGCTGATAGTGGTGCACCAATTATTATTAATAACCAGATTGTAGGAGTGGTTCTTGTTTTTCGTGATCAAACCGAAGACAGAATACATCAGCAGGCCCTCGAAGAAAGTGAAGCACGTTACCGTGAACGTGATTATTGGTTTACAGAATCGCAACGAGTAGGAAATATTGGCTCTTATCAATTCGACATTCTAAATAATAATTGGACTTCATCTGCAGCCTTAGACACTATTTTTGGAATTGACGATCAACATTCCAGAACCTCTGAAAGTTGGAGTACCATAATTCATCCGGAGTATCAGGAACAAATGATGGATTACCTGCTAAACGAAGTAATTGGTAAGAAACAAACATTTAATAAGGAATATAAAATAATCCGAAAAAACGACGGAACTGAAAGATGGGTACACGGTCTTGGAGAACTTCGCTACGATGATAAAGGAAATCCGGTGCAAATGCTCGGAACAATTCAAGATATTACCGAACGCAAACTGTCGCAGGAACAACTGGTAAAAAGCGAGGAACGGTTTCGAAAGGCAGTACTCCTGGCTCCAATACCCATTATGGTATTCGACGAAGATGGGAAAATACTTTATCTCAGCCAGGGATGGAAGCAGCTTTCGGGTTATAGTATTGATGAAATAACTTCCATAAAAGAGTGGTCGGGAAAGGTTTTTCCAGAAACACAAGCTGAAGTTGTTGAGAAACACCTTCTCGAAGTAGTCGACCTCGACCAAACAGTTTTTAGCGGCGATTATGAAATTACAACCCACAACGGAGAAAAGCGTATTTGGAATTTCCACACTTCTCCGCTTGGCGAAAGTGGAGGAAAAAAACTGGCACTAAGTGTTGCACCCGATATTACACAACGAATGCTTATAAAAAAAGAACTGGAGGCCAGCGAGCAAGCCTACCGCCAGCTTTTTGAAGAACATATTGCGGTTAAATTGCTGATAAATCCGGAAAACGGGCAAATAGTAAGAGCAAATAAAGCTGCAGCAGATTTTTATGGCTATAGTGTAGAAGAGCTGGAGAAAATGGCCATCACAAATATAAATGCCTCAGCAAACGAGCCTTCAGAACAAGCATTTGCGCATGATAACAACCGGAAAAAATATTACCTCGAATTAAAACACCGGCTGCGATCGGGCGAAATTCGCGATGTGGAAGTTTTTAGAAATGAAATAGATTATAAAGGACAAATCGTGTGGCACAGTATTATTCATGATATTACGGAGAAAAAAAGGCTGATGCAAGACCTTGTTGATGCAAAAGAAAAGGCCGAAGAAAGTGAACGCCTGAAATCGGCATTCCTGGCCAATGTTAGTCACGAGATAAGAACACCATTGAACGGCATTGTCGGATTCAGCAATATTTTAGCACAAGAAGAAAATATCAGCACTGCCAACAAACGCGAATTTGCTGAAATCATTAATCAAAGCTCTTCCGGATTGCTAAAAATAATTGATGATATTCTCGACTTGTCGCGTCTGGAAACCGGCTTGGTCTCTTTTTCAGTAAAACCATTTCAGGTAAACGCCCTATTAAACAATCTGCATTCTATCTTTCAGAACCGGATGCAGACCTCGCCGAATACTAATGTTGAATTAATATTGCGTGAAACCGATAAATCGCTGATGATTAACGGCGATGACATAAGAATAACACAGATTATTTCCAATTTACTCGATAATGCCATTCGTTTTACCATGTCGGGCACCATCGAATTTGGTGTTTCTAACTCCACGAATACCCATATTGAGCTATTTGTTGCCGACACCGGCATTGGAATACCCCCGGAAAAACAACAACTTATCTTCAGCCGTTTTATGCAAGCCGAATCGGGTATTTCGAGAAAATACGGCGGAACCGGTCTGGGATTATCCATTGTTAAAAAACTCCTCGAACTGATGGGTAGCGAAATTCATATGGAATCGGAACCCGGAAAAGGAACTAAATTTTGGTTTAGCCTGCCTTTGTACAACATACCGCTCCAGGACACGACCGATAAAAAACAGGCTGACAAAAAATTACTTTCAGAATCTTCGTCAAGCCAATACAAGGTGTTGGTAGTGGAAGACAATGAAGACAGCCGTATTTTTCTGAAGCATGTGTTAAGCAAAAACTATCCATTACTTTCGTTTGCAATTACGGGCAACGATGCACTGCAGCAAATACAAAATAATCCTCCTGATATTGTTTTACTCGATATAGGATTACCCGATATAAGCGGGCTTGAAGTGGCAAAAAAAATTAAACAAACCCACAGTAAGATAAAAATAATTGCACAAACAGCTTATGCCTCTACCACCGATAAAGAAAATGCGCTGAACGCCGGGTGCGACGACTTTCTGGTTAAACCGATACGAATTGGCACCTTACTGGAGAAAATGAAAAAGGAATTAGCAGAGTAAATACAGCTGATGCCTGCAGTGAATTATTTCTACCTGAATTGCGAATTATGTATGCAATTGGTAGCCCTCAGCGATTATCCGGGCAAACGCTCAAACTTTTTTATTTCCTCCAGCGCCTCATCCCAGGCCGCTTTACTCGAAATAAAAAGATGTGCATCGGGTCTCTTTTCCAATTTCGTATCCAGGCTTCCGGCCGGAACCACCAAAAGTTTATCGCCCATTTGCAGGTTGGGCAATGCCGAACCACAGGTGGCACAAAATGCTTTGGTATGTCTGCTATCGGGCAGCTGAAAAACGCTGATTTCAGTTTCTCGTTTTGTCCACTCCAGCTTAGCGCTTGTTGAAAATAAATTGGCTGCATGTGCCGATCCGGTATCTTTTTGGCAATAACTGCAATGGCACAGGTAAAAACTTTCGAAGTGGCCGGTAATTTTAAACTGAATTCCTTTGCACAAACATGAACCCTGGTATTCCATAAAATAATTAATTTCTGTTTCGATGTAATTGTTATCAAACACCACGCAAAAGAATGCGCGGCAGCAAGTTACACTTCCTTAACCACTAAAAAAACCGTGTAAATGATAAAAAAACCAAATAAAACTGCTGCTTCCCATCGATCTAACTTTTTCTTTTGCCCGGTGAGCATGGAAGAAAGAAGAAAAAGCGTTCCACCTATTAAAATATACAGATCCGGATTAAATTTTGGATTATACCCGATGGGTTTTATTAGGCTGGCAATGGCTAAAATTAAAAGCACATTAAAAATATTGGAACCAATAACATTCCCAATCACCATATCGCTGTTTTTCTTGCTTGCTGCCACAATTGAGGTGACCAACTCGGGTAAGGAGGTGCCTGCCGCCACAATGGTCAATCCTATAATTTTTTCACTAACACCTAACAAACTGGCTACCTTAACACTGTTTACAACTACAAGCTGGCCTCCAAGTATCAAACCTGTCATGCCTACCCCAATTAATCCCCATATCATTTTACCCGTTTTTTGATGAGCTGCTTCAGTTGTTTGAGGGTCACTTTTCAGTTGCGTAAATACATAATACAGGAAAACACAAAAAAGCACCAGCATGAGCAAACCATCGGTTCTGCCCAAATAGGTAGTTCCGGAAAAAATAAAATCGTTGAGTAGCAACAGCAACAAGATAGACACAACGAGTGAAATGGGTATTTCTTTCCAGGCCGTAGAAGATTTTACAGAAATGGGCAGAATCAATCCTGAAAGTCCAAGAATAATAAACAGGTTAAAATTGTTACTGCCTATTACATTCCCCAAAACAATGTCGGAATAGCCATTAACAGAAGCTATAATATTAACCACCAGCTCGGGAGCTGAAGTTCCAAACGCAACAATTGTTAAGCCAATAACCAAATCCGACACCTTGTATTTCCGGGCCAGTGCCGAAGCTCCGTCCACCAACCAGTTTGCGCCAAAAATTAAAGCAACAAACCCTGCGGCAACCAGTAAAACTGATACAATCATAACTTCATTTGTTTAAATGATTAACATGATTCAACCAACCACTTCGTTATTATCTGTTTCGTAAATATCGGAAACACCGCCCGACACGATAAATTTCATAGCCACTGCCGGGTTAATAGCCAGCGGTTTAACCTGGTTTGAAGGAACTATAAATAATTCTCCCGAAAAATTATAGGAATGCGGAAAATAAACCGCCACTTTATCTTTTGCCCCCAGTTGGCTTAAATCATCCTGGGTTAGGAATCCTAATTTTTCCAGATTGGAGATAGGATTAACCAACACCATTACCGGTTTATTAAACTTTTTTTCTTTTCCTACAAAGGCCGAAAAAAGGTCGTTAAAGGCCGAGTAAACCAATTTTATTATCGGAGCCTTATTCATTAACTTTTCAAACAATACCTTAATCGGGCGCGCAATTATACTTTGACCAACAAGCCCGACAAAAACCAGGAAAATAAAAACAATAAGGATACCCAGCGCGGGGATATCGATTTTTAAATATTTTTCGACTATTGGATCTACTAAACCATTTATGAAATCAAATATTAAATAAACAATGTATGTAGTAATTGCAAACGGCGCAATGTACAGCAGGCCCTGCAGGAAATAGTTCAGAATTTTTTTCATGATGCAGTAGTTAATAAAACAACTCCCAATTTCGTAAGCAATATAAGCAATTCCAATTTTCAGTGCATGCAAACAAACGAACATTGCTGACAGATCGGCGCAAGCGGGTTCGACTATTATTAATCTATTTATTTTCTTCTTATTTGTTTTTAACACCTCGTGAAAGGATTCGTGCGGTATCGAGGAGCGGCGCGAGCGGGGTGTGCGAATTTTTAATCATTTTCCGAAATACTTTTCAATCAACTTTAGCAAATTCTCCTTTTTTATGGGTTTTGAGATATAATCATTACAACCTGCGGCTAATGTTTTTTCTCTGTCTCCTGACAGGCCATAAGCCGTTTGGGCAATAATAATAACCTCTTTATTAAAATTCCTGATTCTACGGGTTGCTTCACAACCATCTATTCCTGGCATTTTTATATCCATCAAAATCAGGTCGATGTCTTTGTATCTGCGCAAAAGCTCTACAGCTTCAATTCCTGTTGCTGCCCTTAATATTTCGGTACTATAATTTCTTACTAAAAAAGATACAAAATCAAATGATACTTTATCATCCTCCACAATCAGGATCTTTAGCTTTTTACCTACTATCATTCATTTCCTTTTAAGAATCATACGAATGTGGTTTGGGTGGGTTATTTAAATCGAATATTTTCGAATCGGCAAAGATAAATAAAATGTTGAACCAATACCCTCTTCACTTTCCATCCAAATTTTGCCGCCAAGCAATTCAGCATACGATTTAGAGATGGCAAGTCCCAGCCCTAAACCTTCGAATGCCCTGGTATCCTCAATGTCGGCTTGTACAAAACGCTCAAAAACGGCATTTTGTCTATTTATTGGAATGCCTATACCTGTATCTTTTACATAAAAGTTAATAACAGTGCCATTACAACGACAGCCAATCGTAATCGTTCCCGAATCGGTAAACTTTAGCGCATTTTTGATTAAGTTCGTAAGAATGGAATCCAGTTTACTTTGGTCGGTTATCATTTTCTCAGCCTTTGCCGGTAGTAGTTTATCAACCAACAACTGTAAACCTTTTTGCTCAGCCTCAAGTTTGAAAAAACGAACCAGTTCCTCAATACGTTCATTCACATTGATTTCTTTTTTATGAAGCGGAACAATACCGGCTTCAATTTTTGAGATTTCAACAATATCGGTAACCGTGTTTAACAAACGCTGCCCGCTCTGATGAATGGTTTTAATAAAACCGGCCTTATCTTCGCTGGTGAAATCGGGTTCCAAAAGTAAACCGGTAAATCCCAGAATACCATTCATTGGGGTGCGTATCTCATGGCTCATGTTTGCCAGAAAAGCCGATTTTAGCCTATCGCTTTCTTCTGCTTTTTCTTTTGCCTTTTTAAGCTCCCGGTTCTGAATTTTTAATTGCCGTTCGCTTTCCCTTAATGCCGTAATATCTTCTTTTATGGCCATAAAACCAACGATTTCTTTATCGTCGTTTTTTATGGGGGCTATAGTTGCCTGTTCCCAATAAAAATCGCCATTCTTTTTCTTATTATGAAACAATCCTTTCCATACCTTTCCTGATGAAATTGTTTCCCACATATCAATAAAATAATCTTTGGATTGATTGCCACTGCTTAACCATTTTACGTGTTTTCCACGAACTTCTTCCGAAGTATAACCACTAACTTCTGTAAATTTCGGGTTGGTATATTCAATATTTCCTTTTACATCGGTAATAACAATTATGTTAGCACTTTGCTCAACTGCCAACATAAGCTTTGATATTTCAGCCTGTACTTTCTTGCGCCAACGAATATCGCGAACCGCAATTACTCTGCCTGAATATCTATTTTTATCATCAACAATAAACCTGCTTTCAATTTCAACGGGTAGTACCGTACCATCTTTCTTAAACATTTCAATTTCGTAAGGTGGCGCATGCTCTTCTTTCATGTTTTTATAAATTACACTATGGTACTTTTTTGGAACCGCAAGTTCAATTACATCTTTGCCAATAAAATCTTTACGAGTGTACCCGCTAAGCCTTGTAAATGATTTATTAATATCGAGGGCAATCGTTTTATTCATAATTACAATACCTTCAAAGGTAAGGGTTGAAAGTTTTCTGAATTTATTTTCGTTTTCTTCTGCTTTTTGTTTTGCATTAACGAGTTCTTTCATTCTTTTAGTTCGGGCTAACTCACCGGAAATTAAATCTGCTATTGCACTCAATACTTTTACATCATGCTCTTTCCATGCTTTTTTACATTTAACCGAATCGAAACCTACGAAACCGCGTAGTTTACCTTCTTCAATCATTGGGAGTACCAGGATTGATATAATATCTTGTTCTTCCAGGATTTTTTGCTCAGCTTCAGCCTCCTCCGGTAAGTTGGCAATATTTTCATATTGGATGATTTCAAAATTCTTCATTTTATTCATCCACCAGGGGAATAGCTCCACGGGCAAATTCTGGAGATTTTCGATTTGAGGCTCTATTCCCTTGTTACACCATTCGTGTGTATTGCTCATTATGGTTCCATGCTTTTCAAACTGAAACACATAAGTGCGATCAACCTTCGTAAATATTCCCAGTTTCCGCAAAGCAATATCAATCAACTTATCAGTTTTCAAATAACTATTTCGAACAAAATCAAAAGAAATATCATTAAAAAGTTCTTCAACCTGTAACCGGGCCTTGATTTCTAATTCGGTATTTTTAGTTTTTGTTATATCACGGGCTGAACCTATAACCCCTATAATATTATTACTAGGGTTAAGCAAAGGAAAATATTCATTTTTACCCCATCCGGACTTACCTGTTTTAGGTACCGCATATGGATAATCAGGAGTAGAGACTATTTCCCCGGCTTTGGCTTTTAGAAAAAGCTCCCATACGCCTTGTTCCTCTAAAAACGGGAATAACTCTAGCGGATGTTTTCCTATTGCTTCTTCGGCTGAGATTCCACTTATTTTTTCCATCGCCGGATTCCATAAGATATATCTGGAATCCATTCCACACACCATTAATCCACTGTGTGTTTTTTCTATTATTTGTTCGTAAAACCGCGTAGTTTCCAATTGCAATAGCTCGGCATTTTTGCGTTCGGTAATATCGCGCGATACCGACAGAATTCCAACCGGAGATTGATTTCTGTTTCTAATAAACGACGAAACAACTTCTAAGTAAACCAGTTCTCCGTTTTTTTTATACGCCTGTAATTCAATGGTTCTGCTTCGATTCAGTTCAGCCTGGCTAGTTTGCGCCAATTTCAACTCCTCACGAAAAATTGGAGCTATCTCTTTCATCGATTCAGGGCTAATAATCTGGCTAAGTCCGGCCTCAGTATACTCAGCGGGCGTATATCCCAGAATATGTGCAACCGATGGGCTTACATAGGTGAGGTTCAGCTCTAAATCAGTAATGGTAACCATGTTCCCCATATTATCAGCAATAAGACGGTATTTTTTTTCCGTTTCTTTCAGGGCTAGTTCTGTTAACTTTTGCTGGGTAATATTCTGAATTTGGGCAATGAGATATTTGGGGCTGTTGTCGTTTCTTCGAACGAGCGAAACATTCAGCTGAACCCAGATGAGAGACTCATCCTTGCAAAAATATCGCTTTTCCATCTGGTAATTTGGGATCTCACCATTTAATAGTTGGTTAAAAAAATTTAGATCGGTATCCAAGTCATCAGGATGTGTTATACTTTGAAAATCTAATTTTAAAAGTTCGGTTTCGGAGTAGCCGGTCATTTTACAAAGGCTACTATTTACCTTCAGAAAATTCCCTGAAGGACTTACAAGTGCCAAGCCAATAGGTGAATTCAGCATTATTTCCTGATACTTCTGCTCCATTTTAAGCAGGCTATTTAATACTTGTTTTTTTTCGGTAATGTCGGTGCAAAAACCTATTAATTGTCCGCCATTTATATCAAGATAGTAGATACATGCTTCAACATCAAAAACACTCCCGTCTTTTCTACGATGTACAGACTCAAAACGATCATAACCTTTTTCTTTTATTTTTTGTATGTGAGTAACTGAAGCTTCTTTATCTTCAAGTACACTCAAATCCGAAATGTGCATCTTTAGTAATTCCTGCCGGCTGTAACCAGTCATTTGGCAAAAAACATCATTTACTTCCAGCAAGCAGCCTCGACTATTTAACCTTAAAAAACCGTTTACTGATGATTTAAGAATAAGCTGTCGCTGAATCTCTTTCAACTCTAATGTTTCAATTTTTTTATTTTGTTTTGAAACGAGCTTTTTGCATTTCGTTTTTAATGCCTTGTTCTCATCCTTTAGTTTTTGCAATTCAAGGATAAGTTGTTCTTTTGATTGATTAAAGTTTATCATAACTTTCTGATATTGCATCTAGTAATTATAATAATGTAATATTCGCTCCAATGTCTGCTAAAAACAGACCGAAACGATATATCGGGTTTGTAAAATATTTCTACTGTAATAATATCATTTTCAAGGGGAAGACATAGCAGAAAGCTGCTATCTTCCTTGTTAAATTAATAATTAAGAACGCCAACAATAGTTAAATGTAGCAAATTCTCATCGAAATAAAAAAGCAAAGGACTAATGTGGCCATACTGTAAAAAATACATTTATTCTCTGCATTTCGGAGAGCCAAAGTCGTTTTGTTATGCGTATTCATCAGGATGATTATTTAAAGTTAATACGCTGTTTTCAAAAACAATACACAAAAAAGGAGAAATGATTCCAGTGGCTTCAGCACGATACTAAAAGTCCATACCTATCCCGTATTTTTAGGCTATGCCTTATAAAGCAAACATTGCAGAGAATACAGCCTCATGCAAAACCACCTAACTACCTGGCTACAAGAGCTCCCCATCCACCATTTTGTAACTATCGTTGGGCTACGCAAGCTTCAAAATGGTTATTTTACCGCCGTTGCAGAGGTACACCGGCACCAAAACGATCATTTTACCGCTATTGTATTGTTACGCCGTTAGCAAAACGGTCATTTTACGGCTTCTGCCGAGATACGCAACTGGTAAAACGGTCATTTCACGGCTTTTGCAGGGGTACGCAGGTAGTAAAATGATCATTTTACTACTGCCGTAGCACTACGCAAGCCTGGCATTCTCAAAAAAACTACTGTTGTTGCTCTACAGCGGTAGTTTTGTCAACAATTTACTACTGACGCAGCCCTGCACAAGGGCTTTTGACAGTGCTTCGGGCATTTCGCAGGTTTACAACGAGGGCAAATTACCTACCTCACAGCCATCGTTATACAACACCGGGCAATTATTTACTTATCTACAATTTATGCTAAACAACACAAACACGGCTCTTGACTTTTGCAAGCTTATGTTCTATATTGCATCAACACACACAAATAAGACAACCATGTACACCACAAATAATCAACGCAATACACATACACCCACAAATAATTACATTTAATAGTTATGACTTTTATAGTAAACATACCTTTAACGCGCTTGCGCCACAACGACTATTTTCAGTATATGGCTGATGTAAAAGTTCTGGTAACGCAAGCCACCCCTGCAGCACTAAATGTGGAGGAAGAGGCGGTAGCTTTCGACAATAGTTTTACCGCCCTCGACGAAGCATTAAATGTTGACCAGGGAAGTGTATTTACCGAAAAGATCCAGGATGCCGACCACAGGCGCGACAATACCTGGTCTGCTCTAAACGGAAGGGTAAAAGCCACGCTTTTTAGCCCGATACCTGAAGAAGTTGAAGCAGCAAAACACCTTGAACGGGTTTTTAATTTGTATGGAAACATCAGAAACCTGTCGTTAAAGGAACAAACAGCTGCTGCAACCAACCTTTGTAATGACCTTAAAAACCGTGATATGGCTGTGCATTGCCAAACCATAGGCATTATGCCATGGGTTTTGGCTCACGAAACAGAAAACACAGCCGTAAACGACCTGCAAAACCAGCGCGACAGCGAAAAAGCCAATCGCAACTTTGCAAAGGCAAAAGAAGTTCGTGTGGTTTTTGATGAGGTATATAACTCTCTGGTAAACCGGGTTAATGCCATGGTAACCTTGCGTATGGCAACTCCTGTAATCGAGAATTTTATCATCGAGGTAAACCAGAAGATTAAAAACCTTGAAAATCAACTCGCCGCCCGACAGGGGCACAGTGATAGCGGAGAAGAAGAAGTAGCTGACACTGCGGCAGAGGAATAAAAACAAAAGTGGTGTATGTACAACAAAAGCATCCTTCCTGTTGGTTGGATGCTTTTTTACTTGATGTATCGCTGGTGCGTCCCGATCCGTCAGCCGACGGACGGGATGTAATCCGTACCTCAGCCATCGGCTAAAAGTTTGTTAATTTTAATTTGCCGAATTGCACACCGAATACAGACCAAGCCAGGGCATGTTTTATTGGTTTTTAAGCTCATTTCTTTAGTTGATAGCTTTGTCAATTCAATAATCTTGTAAACGATAAAGAAGCTAATTTCCAGTCACCATTATCTTTTTTATAAACTTCAGTCACCATAAATGGATTAGTAACTTCATTACCTCCAACAACTGCCAACAAAGTAATTCGATTCAAAAGTATTGCTGTGTCTCCAATCACATTTGCCGAAACTTCATGAATTTCAGCCTTTTTATAATGGATACCTCCACCTCTAATTATGTTTATCTCCTGTTCTTTTCCCCAACTTCCCCCCATGTGAACGAAAACCGAATTCTCATGAAATAAATCGTCAAGCTTTGCTACGTTTTTATCCGACATCCATTGCCATTTTTGCTTTGAAAGTTCTATGATTTGTTTTTCAGGATTTACTTTGGCTGCAATCTCATGAGTGTCGCGAACACTACTAAAAGTCAAGTCTAACAATTTCCATCCTTCTTTGTATTTTTTATATATTTCGGTAACAGTAAATTCATTCGATACGTCTTCTCCCCGAACATGTGCAAGCAGTGTAATGCGATTCCAAAGGATGGCAGTATTGTCAAAAATTTCAACAACTACATCATGAACATCGGCTTGCTTGTACCAAATACTTCCGGTTTCAATAATTTCAAGTTCTCTGTCTTTATTCCAGGTTCCACTCATGTGAACGAACTTTGACCTATCATCAAAGAGCTTAGCAAGTTTGTCCACATTTTTATCGGCCATCCATTGCCATTTTTGCTTTGAAATAGCAATAATTTCCTGTTCAGCTGTGGTATTTTGTGAGAAGGATAAACTCACGCCTGTCAAGATTAATAGTAATCCAATAACTAATTTTTTCATTCTATGTTTATTTAAATTACGTTTCAACTGAAGCTCAACGCTTGTGCATGTATAAGCCAACAAGTCGGGTTATTTAGCTATGCTGACTTTCAACTCCCTATTTTTGGGTTGAATTATTATACCACTTTAGATGCAATATCCAACTTTGGTCGTAAAAGCTATATTCGGAGGCATTCCAACGGTATTTGTTTGAAATGGTAATTAAAGGTAGTATTCCGGTTTGACAAAAACAATACGACGAATAAAGTAAATCCTTGAAGTTGACTTTCCCCGTGGTAAAGCCAGGGGCTGAAAGTTTGTTGATTTCAATGCTACCGAATTGCACACCGATTGCAAATCGGCGCGAGCAGGGGCAACGCCAGTTTCTTATGGTTGGTTGCTCTACTCCTGCCTAAATTTCATTAAATCCTTATCCACCAATCTCAACCTCAATATCAAATTTTTTGAATATCGCCAACGCCCTGTTTTGTTCCTCTTCGGTGGGCTCTTCCATATTGAACGCGTTGTATTTCGATCCAAGTTTATTGTATTTATTGGCGGCAATATTGTGGTACGGCAATAAGTTTACCACTGGCTTTTTACCAGGCAGGGCGGCAATAAATTCGGCCATTTCGGTAAGCGTGTTATGGTCGGCATTTACATTGCGGATAAAGGGCACACGAATATTGATGTTCGCGCCGCTTTCGGCCAGCAGCTGAAGGTTTTTCAGGATTAGCTTGTTGCTTACGCCTGTCCATTTTTTATGTTTGGCCTCATCCATCAGCTTCAGGTCGAACAGAAAAAGTTCGGTGCGTTTAGCTACTTCCAGCAAAGTGTCGGTGTCGGCAAATCCGCAGGTGTCAACGGTGCGGTGCAGGTTATTTTTGCCACAGGCCTCCAGCATCTGTAGCAGAAATTCCGGATGCATCAAGGGCTCACCACCCGAAAAGGTAACACCACCACCCGACTGATCGATGTGGATACGTTCGCGCTCGATGATCTGCATCAACTCGTCCACCTCGTAAGGCCGCCCCGACATTTCGATGGCTTTTGTAGGGCATACATCGGCACAAATACCACAAAGGGTACAGGCCTGGTAGTCGGTAACAATTCCTTTTGGCGTAAGTGTAAGCGCATCTTCAGGGCACATTTTTATACACTCCTGCGCACCGATACATTTCGATTCGGTATACAGCTTTTGTACTCCCGGCGACTGGCTTTCGGGGTTATGACACCAATTGCAGCTCAAGGGGCATCCTTTCATAAAAATGGTGATTCGGATTCCCGGCCCGTCGTTAATGGCGTATCGTTTTATGTCGAATATTAGTGGTTGATTCATTTTAAGTAGTGAGATTTGAGTAGTGAGTACTAAGATTTTCTAAATACTCACTACTTTATACTAAAGATCTATAACACCTCATTCTGCGTACGATCAATAACTTCCTGTTGCAGGTCGGCATTCATATCGTTAAAATAATCGCTGTATCCGGCCATACGCACCAGCAGGTCTTTGTAATCTTCAGGACAAGCCTGTGCCGCCAAAAGCGTTGCCGTGTCAACAATATTAAACTGAATGTGGTGACCTCCGAGCGAGAAATAACTGCGGATGAGGTGCCCCAGTTTCTCCACGTCTTTATCGCGTTTTAGCAAACTCGGCACAAAACGCAGGTTCAGCAAGGTACCTCCCGATTTCGACTGGTCGAGTTTACCCAGCGAGCGAATCACATTTGTTGGTCCGTGTGTATCACAACCGTGCGATGGCGATGTGCCGTCGGAAATAGACTTCCCTGCAAATCGTCCGTTTGGTGTAGCTCCCAGTACCAGGCCAAAATACACGTGGCAGGTGGTTGAAAGCATATTTAAATGAAATACTTCTCCTTTGGTATTTGGTTTTCCTTCAATGGCAGCCAGCAAGTCGTTGTATACCTGTACGGCAATGGTATCGGCATATTCGTCGTCGTTACCAAAGAACGGCGTACGGTTCAGAATACGCTGACGCAACACTTCTTCGCCTTCAAAGTTTTTGGCCACAGCGCTAAGAATGGTTTCCATCGTGAAAGTCTTGTCTTCGAAAACATGCTTTTTCAGCACCGAAAGACTGTCGGTTACCGTTGCCAAACCAGTACATTGAATGTAGTTGGTGTTGTAGCGCGGTCCACCGTTGTAATAGTCTTTTCCTTTCGAGATACAGTCTTCAATTACCACTGAAAGGAAGGGCGCCGGTGCATATTTGGCAAACATCTGATCGATGTAGTTGCTTACACGTATCTTCTGGTCGACCACAAAATTCAGCTGTTTCAGAAACGCTTCGTACAGTTCATCGAAACTTTTAAAGTTACGTGGATCACCGGTTTCAATACCGGCCACTTTACCAGTTACCGGATCGATACCGTTATTCAGCGTGATCTCCAACACCTTTGGAACGTTTAGATAACCCGTAAGCAAGTAGGCCTCTTTTCCAAAAGCGCCCACTTCAATACAACCGCTGCATCCGCCTTCACGCGCATCCTGCAGGCTTTTTCCCTGGTTTACCATTTCCTGAATGTACATATCAGGGTTAAATACCGAAGGATAACCGTGCCCCTGGCGGATCAGTTTACCCGCGGCCTGTAAAAAGGCATCGGGAGTTACTTTGGCAATGTGTACCGAGTTACCCGGCTGCAACACATGTAGCTCTTCAATAACTTCCAGCATCATATACGACACCTCGCTTACGCCATCCGTTCCGTCGGGTTTTACACCACCGATGTTGATATTGGTGAAATCGTTAAACGTTCCACTTTCGCGCGCTGTAATTCCCACTTTTGGTGGCGCGGGGTGGTTGTTTACTTTAATCCAGAAACAGCTGATCAGTTCCTTCGCCTCATCGCGTGTCAGTGTTCCTTCGGCCAGCTCCTTTTCGTAGAACGGTGTAAGGTGCTGATCGAAATGGCCCGGGTTCATCGCATCCCAGCCGTTTAGTTCGGTAACCGTTCCAAGGTGGACAAACCAGTACATCTGAATGGCTTCCCACACGTTTCGTGGCGCGTTGGCAGGCACCCAGCGACACACTTCTGCTATTCTTTTTAGCTCGGCAACACGTTTCGGATCGCTTTCGGTTTTTGCCAAAGCCTCAGCCAGATCGGCGTGACGCTCGGCAAACACAATAGCTGCATCGCACGATACGTCCATGGCTTTTAACTGCTCCAGCTTTTCGGTAGCTTCCGGGTCATTTAAAAAGTCGAGCCGATTGATATGATCGTTGATCTCCTTTTTGTAATCAAGCATTCCTTTTTTGTAGATTGCTCCATCAAGCGCGGTATGACCGGGAGCGCGTTGTTCCATAAACTCGGTAAACACACCGGCTTCGTAAGCACGCTGCCACTCCTGCGGAACATGGTTAAAAATCCGCTCGCGCATGGTTCGGCCCTGCCAGTAAGGTATTACTTCCTGTTCGTAGGTATCTATATCTTCCTTCGAAATGGTATACTGTTGCTGATCGCGTG
>NZ_JBFHGM010000053.1:0-22939 GCF_041583095.1 Draconibacterium sp. | reverse complement strand
CATTGTTTTACCTGCGTGCCCGCGGAATTAACGAAGATCAGGCACGTTTGATGATGATGAACGCATTTGCCCACGAGGTGGTAAAAGAGATCAAACTGGAGCCATTGCGCGACCGTATCGACGAACTGGTTGAAAAACGCCTGAAAGGTGAAGTTTCCCGTTGTCACGATTGTGCTTACCAGTGCGATTACTAAGATACAGAACAACTGAGCAGGTGACTTGAAGTCACCTGCTCAGTGAATTCTAAAACAAACCAAACTCCCTTGCCAACTCTTTATTTATCAAGTCTCCATTTCTTTTCCCTGAATAATCCAAGAATGACGAAAACTCCCATTCTTCTAATACGGTTACAAGACTTTCATTTATTGGATTCTCATGTATGTAATTGAATAATACCTGTGGATATTCCTTTTCAGTATCTGCAATATTTATTAATATTCCATACCCGGACTGAAACCACGCCGGGGTAATGCCATTAATTTCGGTCACACAAATAGCTTTTGTTCTGTTTTGAAATAAACTACCAGTCCTGTTTTCCTGAATATTGATGGCTCGCGTATATGAACGCAAAACAATAGAAATAGAATCGTTAAGCTTTCGCTTTCTAGACTGCCCTGATTCCTGATCTATAAAGTCAACTTCCAGCTGCTTCACATAAACCATCAAATGAAAATGATTGGGCATTAAACACCAGGCCAGAATATCACAATGTGGCAGCAAGTGTGTCCTGATCTTTTTGAGGAAAAAGAGATAATTCTTTCGCTGAAAGAAAATACGCTGCGAATTATTACCTCGGTTATAGACGTGATAAATATGATTGGGTGCAAAGTTCATAGGCAAATTAAGATTCAGATAATTAGGTATGAAATAAATGTGTACTCCAATAAAATTACAAAATCTTTTGCACCTTTGCATAATATCGACTGAGCAGGTGACTCAAAGTCACCCGCTCAGTAAACAATGAGTCTATGAATTACGATATCGAAAAAATCAGATCATATTTCCCCATTCTTCAGCAAAAGGTATACAATAAGCCACTTGTTTATCTCGACACGGCTGCATCGGCGCAAAAACCGGTTCAGGTGTTAATGAAACTTGAGCAGTTGCATAACGATTACTATGGCAACATACATCGTGGCGCGCACTACATGGCCGATAAGGCCACGGTTGAGTACGAAGAGGTACGCGATAAAGTGAAGGAGTTTATTAATGCTGGTTCGCGAAAAGAAATAATTTTCACAAAAGGAACTACCGAAAGTATTAACCTGGTGGCAAGTAGCTTTTGCGAAAAGTATGTTTCCGAAGGTGATGAGATCATTGTTTCGGAAATGGAGCACCACTCGAATATTGTTCCCTGGCAAATTGCTGCCGAGAGACGAAATGCAAAAGTCGTAAAACTTCCGTTTAACGACACCGGTTTGCTTGAGATGGATAAGTTGCCGGAACTGATCACTCCGAAGACAAAACTGATTGCTGTTAATCACGTTTCCAATGTTTTGGGAACTATAAATCCGATTGAGAAGATAATTGAAATAGCCCACCAACACAATGTGGCTGTTTTGATCGACGGAGCACAAGCATCGGCACACATAAAAATTGATGTGCAAAAACTGGATGTTGACTTCTATGCTTTTTCGGCGCACAAGGTATACGGCCCCAACGGAGTAGGTGTTTTATTTGGCAAAAAAAAGTGGCTTGAGGAAATGCCGCCATACCAGGGAGGAGGACAAATGATTTCAGAGGTTTCGTTTGACGGAACAACCTTCAACGAATTGCCATATAAATTTGAAGCAGGTACGCCTAATATTTCAGGATTAGCAGCTTTTGGAGCAGCAATCGACCTGATAAACGAAATTGGCGTAGAGAATATGGGGAGCCATGAGCATGAGTTACTACAATATGCCACCGAAAAACTTAAGGCCATCGATGGTTTGAAGATTTACGGAGAAGCACCTCACAAATCGGGAGTGATCTGTTTTAACATCGACGGAATACATTCTTACGACCTGGGAATGTTGCTCGACAAAATGGGTATTGCCATTCGCACCGGGCATCATTGTGCCGATCCGATTATGCAGCATTTTGGCATGTCCGCCTGCGCGCGTATATCGTTTGGAATGTACAACACCAAAGAAGAGATTGATATTTTTATGGAGGCACTGAATAAAGCAATTATGATGCTTTGATTTCAGAACCCGTCAAAAAAGAAAATGCCATCCGGATTGAACAAGCAATCGGATGGCATTTTTCATATTGGAAATTCCACTAAAAGTATTTCTAATAATTCGATTCCTTAATTTCGAAATAAGACTGTGGGTGCTGACAAGCCGGGCACAATTTCGGTGCTGCAGTTCCTTCGTGAATAAAACCACAATTACGGCATTTCCACACCACTTTATCACCACGTTTAAACACTTTCCCTTCTTCAAGATTATTGTACAAGGTACGGTAGCGGTTTTCATGTGCTTCTTCAACACGGGCAATCAGTTTAAATGCCATGGCAATTTCTTTAAAACCTTCCTCTTCTGCAACCTTTGCAAATTCAGGATAAAGTTCTGTCCACTCTTCGTTTTCACCGTCGGCTGATGCTTTCAGGTTTTCCATGGTAGTACCAATTTTACCGGCAGGGTAAGTTGCGGTGATTTCAACCATGTTGCCTTCTAAAAATTTAAAGAAACGCTTGGCATGCTCCTTTTCGTTCATGGCTGTTTCTTCAAAAATGGCGGCTATTTGTTCCAATCCTTCTTTTTTGGCTTGTTTTGCAAAATAATCATAACGCATACGTGCCTGAGACTCACCGGCAAATGCTTTTAATAAATTCTGTTCGGTTTTTGTACCTGCTAACTTTGTCATTCTTCTCTTGATTTTTTAGTTTTTCTGTTCGAAAGTTTAAAGATAATGATTTCGACATTTGTAAACTATACGAAAAGTTAGTTTTGAATTAGTCTGAATAAACGGCTTCCATCATTGTCATAAACAAGAAATTTACGATCTTTGCTAACTCTTAAAATGATATTTATGAGCATGGAAGAAATTCAACAGGAGATAATTGAAGAGTTTTCGATGTACGAAGACTGGATGGACAAATATGGCTACCTGATTGAATTGGGGAACGATTTGGAAGAGCTTGACGCCAAAGATAAAAACGACCAGAACATTATAAAAGGATGTCAATCGCGGGTGTGGTTGGTAGCCGAATTGAAAGATGGTAAAATATATTTCAAAGGCGAGAGTGATGCCGTTATCGTTAAAGGTTTGGTGGCACTGCTTCTACGCGTTGTGTCGGGCCGTACACCACAAGAGCTGCTTGAAACAGAGCTGCACTTTATCGACGATTTGGGGCTGAAACAACACCTGTCGCCTACCCGTTCAAACGGTCTGCTTGCCATGGTAAAACAAATTCGTTTATACGCTGTTGCTTATAGCAAGATTGCAGGATAAGGAGGGAACGAAATGGATAAAAGAATAGACTTAATCATAAATAACCTGAAAGAGGTTTACGACCCGGAAATTCCGGTAAACGTATACGACCTGGGACTGATTTACAACGTAGATATTGACGAAAATAACCAGGCAAATATTTTAATGACACTTACCGCACCGGGCTGTCCGGTGGTTGATGTGTTGGTTGATGATATTACTCAGGCCGCCCAATCGGTTGATGGTGTAGAAAAAGTTGATGTAGAATTAACGTTCGAACCGCCGTGGGATAAATCGATGATGAGCGAAGAAGCCCGGCTGGAACTGGGATTCTTTTAGAAATAAAAAAAGGGCTGCAATTTTATAATAGCAGCCCTTTTCTTTATTACTCGTTTCAATCGTTCTTATTCAATCTTCATTGGCTTATCTACTTTAGCCTTTAAAAGAGCAATCTCAAGCACATCCATAATAGTATTTACAAAGTGGAATTTCAATCCTTTTATGTAAGCCTCTTTAATATCCTCCAGGTTTTTCTTGTTTTGCTCCGAAAGAATGATTTCAGTAATGCCGGCGCGTTTAGCAGCCAGAATTTTCTCTTTAATACCACCAACCGGAAGCACTTTGCCACGAAGGGTGATCTCGCCTGTCATTGCCAGGTTTTTCTTCACTTTGCGTTGTGTAAATGCCGATGCCAGCGATGTAACCATTGTAACCCCTGCCGACGGACCATCTTTTGGAATAGCACCTTCAGGAACGTGAACGTGTACATTCCATTTTTCAAATACTTCAGGATTCAGATCCAGCTCATCAGCGTGCGACTTCAAGTATTCGTGGGCCAGCATTGCCGACTCTTTCATAACATCGCCCAGGTTTCCGGTAAGCGTTAAAGCTCCTTTACCTTTACTCAGGCTGGTTTCCACAAACAGAATCTCGCCACCAACAGCAGTCCAGGCCAAACCTGTTACCACACCGGCAAATTCGTTACCCTGGTATTTTTCTTTTGAATACTCGGTAACCCCCAGGTATTCGCGCACATCAGCTTTGGTCAGTTTTTTATTGTACGATTCCTCAAAAGCAATCTTCTTGGCAATTCTACGAATCAGTTTTGCCAGCTTTTTATCCAACTCACGAACACCACTTTCGCGGGTGTATCCGTCAATAATCAACTCGATAATATCTTTTGGGAAAGTGATATCTGATTTCTTTAATCCATGATTCTCCAACTGTTTTGGAATCAGGTGACGTTTCGCAATCTCTACCTTTTCTTCTAACAGGTAACCGCTTACTTCAATGAGTTCCAAACGGTCGCGCAAAGGCGGAGCAATCGTACTCAGCGAGTTGGCCGTGGCAATAAACATCACTTTCGACAAGTCGTAATCATGCTCAATGTAGTTATCATGAAACTCGCTGTTTTGCTCCGGATCAAGCACTTCAAGCAGTGCCGAAGCAGGGTCGCCATGAAAATGTTTCGACACCTTATCAATCTCATCCAGGATAAACACCGGATTCGATGATTTTGACTTTTTAATATTCTGAATGATACGCCCCGGCATTGCACCGATGTATGTTTTTCGGTGTCCGCGAATCTCCGACTCATCATGCAAACCACCCAAACTCATTCGTGCATATTTGCGGCCAAGGGCGCGTGCTACCGATTTCCCCAATGACGTTTTTCCAACTCCCGGAGGGCCGTACAAACAAAGGATCGGCGCTTTCATATCGTTTTTCAATTTCAACACGGCCAGGTGTTCCAGCATACGTTCTTTCACTTTCTCCAGCCCGTAGTGGTCCTCATCCAGCACTTTGTTGGCGTGTTTCAAATCGAAATTATCCTCAGTATATTCATTCCAGGGTAAATCAAGCAAAGTCTGGCAGAATGTGAACTGCACTGAATATTCGCCGGCGGCCGGGTTCAATCGTCCCAGTTTTTCCACCTCGCGATGGAAAAATTCGTCCACATCTTTGTTCCACTTTTTGTCTTTCGCCTTTTCTTTTAACGCATTAATTTCCTGCTCCACCGGGTTTCCTCCCAGCTCATCCTGAATGGTTTTCATTTGCTGGTTCAACATGAACTCACGCTGTTGTTTGTCCATGTCGGTTTTCACCTTTTTCTGAATATCGTGCTTCAACTCCAGCATCTGCACTTCTTTCACCAAAAAGCTAATGGCTTGAACACCACGATCTTTCAGGCTTTCAATTTCCAGCAGCTTTTGTTTGTCGTCAACATTTATATCAGTATTCGAACAAATAAAGTTGATCAGGAAAGTTGAGTTTTCAATATTCTTAACGGCAAAAGTGGCTTCGGGTGGCACATTGGCCGAGAACTGCGCAACCTTAATCGACAGGTCTTTCAGTGAACCAACAATGGCATTAAACTCATTGTCATCTTTCGATGTAATATCGGTTAAGGGTTCAACCGATGCTTTAAAATAAGGCTCTTCACTGACGATCTCGTTTATTCTAAAACGGCGTTTCCCCTGAATGATAACAGAAGTTGATCCGTCGGGCATTTCCAGCACCTTCATAATTTCGGCCACTGTACCAATTTCGTACAAGTCGCTGGCTTCGGGCTTGTCAACCGTATAATCTTTTTGCGCCACGGTACCCAGCAATTTGCTTCCCTGGTTTACATCGCGAATGAGCTTCAACGATCGCTCGCGGCCAACGGTAATTGGCAAAACCACCCCCGGAAACAAAACAGTGTTACGCAGTGGCAAAATCGGAAGAACCGACGGCACTTCCACATTCTTTAAATCCTTGTCATCGCCATCGGCAATAATTGGAAGAAAGTCTGATTCGTTATCCATCATTCCCGATCCGAACATTGTTTGAAAAGCTGTATTTTTATATTTACCCATATTTCTTATTTATTATAATGACATTCTGTCGCTAAACAGACAGAACAGGCAAAACATTGCCGGTTTTATTTGCAGGGTGCAATAACGCAATTGCCATGCCATTTAAGCAGACTGCTTACATTGTCGGTTTGTTCACCGGAATTCGGAAAATAACCCGACAAAATTGCATTAATACGTTTTGGGGAACGACATTTCCAAACGTATAGAAATAAAAAAAGCATTCATCAAAACGACGAATGCTCTTCTCTATATCGGTAAGAAATATTATTTCTTTCTATTTTCCATGTGTTTACCGTAACGGCTCATGAATTTATCAACACGTCCTGCAGTATCCACAAGTTTAGTTTTACCAGTGTAAAACGGGTGCGAAGTGTTTGAAATCTCCAGTTTGTAAATCGGGTATTCAACACCGTCGATAGTCTCTGTCTCTTTTGTATCAACAGTAGAGCGGGTAATAAAAGTATGTCCGTTCGACATATCTTTGAATGCTACCAATCTGTATTCCGTTGGATGAATGTCTTTTTTCATTTTGCTTTATTTTTTTTATTGAATGGTTACACTCTCTTGTGCAATCCATTCGAAAATTTATATTTCTACTCTAATTTTCGGGCTGCAAAGATATATATTGTTTGCAACTTTCCAAAAACTTATTCTATTTATTTGCTTATTAAACAAGTTGTTAAAACTACGAAATCAACGGTGCTTTTACAACCTTCTTACTACGGTCGAACATATAGCGCATGGTGTAATGTGTTTTGGCCTTTTTAGCACCTGTTGCCTCGTAAATTGCAATAATTTTCGGGTTAAAATCACCGGCCCACGACAACTCAACTTCGGTGTAATGTTGGTGCGATTTCTTTTTCATAATCTGCTCCTGGTGCCAGAAAATTCCCGACTCGATTCCTGCACGCTGGTATTTAGGATCAACACCCATCAGGAAGATCCGGGTTCGATTCATCACCTTTTTCTTTTTGTAATAAAAGAACTTTAAAATACCCGGCAAATTCAGTTTTCCGTTTAGTTTTATCAGCAGCTGATTGATGTCCGGAATCATCACAAACATGGCAATCGGCTTATCTTCAGAATACGCAAACCAGATCATTTCAGGATCGAGAATTGCTTTCGATTCCGTTAGAAAATCATACAAATCGTCCGGGTCGAGCGGTTTGTAGTGCTCGTGAAACGACCAGGCTGCATCGTAGATCTCGCAAAAATCTTTTACGAATTTATCGGTTTGTTTAAAATCGAAATGTTTGAACTGATATTGTGGTTTTTTAGCCACCCAGCCCGCAATTTTCCAGAAACGCTCGGGAAACGGAACCGTGTAGTCGAGGTGGAAACAATACTGCTCGAAATACACTTCGAAACCAAATCCGCGAAACAGCTTTTCGTAGTACTTTGGATTGTAAGGCATACCAAAACCCTGTGGCATAAAACCATCAACCAGCAATCCCCAGTTCATGTAATTCTCTCCAAAGTTTATCGGGCCGTCCATGGCTTCCATGCCATTTTCTTTGTTCCAGTCGGCAGCCGCTTTAAAAAGCGTATTGGCTGCTTCCTGATCGTGGATGCACTCAAAAAAACCACAACCACCGGTTGGCTGCTCGTAAGTTTTTGCCAGGTTGAAATTTATAAATGCGGCAATCCGGCCAATCAGTTTACCACTATCGTCAAGCAAAATCCAACGAATAGCTTTTCCGTTCCTAAAAGTTTTGTTCTTTTTCGGATCAAATATACTCTCAACCATCCCCTGCAATGGAGCGGCCCAGTTCGGATCATCCTTATAAATTATGTGCGGTATCTGGTGGAACTGTTTTTTCGTTTTCTTGTCAACGACTTCTAGTAACTGCATTTCTCAAATTTGTAGCAATAATAGTTTAAAAAAAACAATAAGTATAAATTTTATTCAATAATCGGTGCCCTTACAAATTCTTTATCCCGGTCGAACAAATAACGCATTGTACGGTGAGTTTGAGTGCGGTCGGCACCAAACGATTTAAACAGGGCATTCATCTTCGGATTAAAATCTCCAATCCAGCTCATTTCCATATCATTGTACCATTTTTTTTGTAGCATTACTTTCTTTAAATGATGGAAAATTGCCGATTCAATTCCTTTTCCCTGGTAAGCGGGAACCACCCCCAGAACAATAACCCGACAACGTGTAATGGTTTTGCGTTTTTTGAGATAAAGCAACTTTAAGCCCTGCCACAAACTCAGCTTGCCGGTTTTTAATTTTTGTAGAATCTGATTCAAATCCAATATCTGCATAAAAAAAGCAATGGGTTTTCCGTTGTGATAGGCATACCAAATAAATTCCTCATCGAGAATAATTTTTGCACCCGATAAAAGATCTTTCAGCAACTGAAATTTAATGGGTTTATAATTATCGTGATTCCCCCATGCTTTTTCATGAATTTCGATAAAATCGCGAATAAACCTGTCCTGATTCTTAAACGAAAAATGCTCAAACGAATAACCCGGCTTTTTGGCCACCCATTCTGCAATTTTCCAAAACCGATCCGGCAAATCGGGATTGGTAATGTCGAGCGAATAACTGTATTGTTCGTAATAGGTTTTAAAACCGTAGGCGGCAAATAAATCGTTGTAGTACGGAGGGTTGTAGTTCATTCCAAACGTTTGTGGCCGAAATCCCTCTTTTAGCATTCCCCAGAAAAAGAAATTCTCATCGAAATTTACCGGGCCATCCATGGCTTCCATGCCTTGTTCTTTCAACCAATTGCGAGCTGTATCGAAAAGTTTAAATGCCGCCTCTTCATCATTAATACACTCAAAAAAACCACAACATCCGGTTGGCTGATCGTAGCCCGAAGCATAATCCTCATCGTAAAATGCGGCAATCCTACCAACTAATTTTCCATCGTTTTTTAATACCCACCGCCGGGCATCGCCTTTTTTGAAACGGCCGTTTTTTGCCGGATCAAAAGTGTTTTCGATCATCAGCCGAAGTTGCGGAATCCAATTGCGATCCTTCTTATAAATTATTTCCGGGACTTTATGAAACTCGTCTACCAGGTGTTTGCCGGTAACCTGAATAACCTCCATAGCCTTTCTGGTTTATGCTTGAACAATATTCGAAAATAATACTTCGGCAGTAAAAATGAAAAAGGACTTACCCTTTTCAAACAGAATAAGTCCTCCTTTAAAATTGAGTTGAGGTGTAAACTGGTATTAGTCGCGGCTGGCAATTTTCGACAGCAGACGCAAAATCTCGAGGTACAACCAAATAAGTGTTACCATTAATCCAAAAGCCCCGTACCACTCCATGTATTTTGGAGCACCCGATTCGGCTGCCCTTTCGATAAATGCAAAATCGAGTACCAGATTTAATGCTGCAATACCTACAACAAACAGGCTAATTCCAATACTGAGAGGTGAATTGCCGTATAAAAATGACATTTCGGCACCAAACATTCCGGCAATAAAGCTGACAAAATATACCAGTGCAATACCGGCCGTAGCCGCAAAAACACCCATCATAAATTTTTGTGTTACCTTAATAATTCCCGAGCGGTATAAGAACAGCATCACCATAAAAACCGCCAGTGTTAACATCACAGCACGCATTACAATTCCGGAATACTGCATCTCAAATATGGCTGAAATCCCACCCAGAAACAGTCCTTCGAAAACCGCATATATTGGTGCTGATATTCCCGAACTCTTCGGGCGAAAAACAGTTACCAAAACAGTAATAAAACCGCCAATGGCGCCAACAGCCAGCCACGGCCCCACTGCCGCCAAACCGGCTTCGGGGTTAGTGGAAACAGCTTCAAAAAACTTATTCCAGGTAAATACCGCACCGGCAATTACCAACAGCAACATTAATGCTGTTTTATTTATAGTTCCGTTTACAGTCATTACATCCGACTGCGCTGTATAATCTCTGTTAAAAGTTTTTTCCTTTAAAACAGGATTTGAAGATTTTGAAAGATTCATCATTTTATTCAATTAAACGTTCAGTGCCCAGTTTGTTGTTTTACTGAGTCGAGACAATGATAACAAAGAACCTGCCATGAAGTTTCGGCATGACAGCTTTGCAGTTAAAGAAAGTTAATTGACAAAGTTGCAAGACCTGAGTTACGAGTTACAAGTTGAGCGGAGCGAATTGAAAATCGGCCACAGCCAAATCCCGACCGAAAGCGTCGGGGTATCCTGTATCGAGAATCCAGCATCCAAGATCCCTTCAGGGCTACTCCTTAAATTGTTCCCGAAAATAATCACTGGTTAACTCCTCAAACAAACTCTCGCCAAGCTTCACGGCATTTTCCGATCCGCTCAACTGAAATTCTTTTGCCAGTTCTATGCACTGTTCATTCAGCATTTTAGAACGGCTTCCCATTCCAATTACCGAACGATAGATTGGTGTATACAACTTTTTATCTTTGGCCAGGGTTGTCAGTTCCTCGAAAAAAGGTTCAAACATTTCGTCGATGGCATTTTTGTCAGTAATTGCGAGTCGCCCAATCAGGTGAACTCCGGTGAAACGTACCAGGTGCTTTTTGCCTCGGCACCACTCCAGCGCTTTTACAAAAGCGAACTTACTTTTTACCCACAAATTAGTTGAGGCTTGCTCGGCAATCTCGATATTCTCGAAACTTTTTGTCCAGAAATCCATCTGTTCTTCGCTTACTTCCTCCGGATTATCAATTAGCGTGGCTAGAATCATCGTTTCGCGCCATTGTTTGTTCCAAAGCTTAAGCGCCAGCAAATGATCGGCTTCGTACGATTGGGCAATTTCACGCATATCGAGCAACGACACTCCCCAATTCATTTTATACGAAATCCCGCGTTCATTCATCGCTGCCGCAACTTCACCGCTTTGCCGCAGTCGGATCACTTTAATCAGCTGCTGAAATTTCTTTTCCGTTTCCTGGTTATCGAGAATAAAATCCATTATTGCTATTTCCCATTTTACTATTCAACGAACAAAAATATAAAAAGCACCAGTATTTCTTTGTTTTCGCGAAAAAGCTTAATCAAAGCAATTATTTTTATGATATTTACATCAAATGAGACACCTGTTTTTAGTGCATGAACTTCTCCAGTTATTTCAGAAATAGTATTCGCCGGCTTAACCAAAGTGAGTTTTATAAAAACATTGCTTCGCTGTTTACCGGAATGGTGCTGGCACGTGCGGTTCCCTTTGTTTTTGCGCTGGCAATTGCAAGGCTGTATGCACCCGAACAGTTTGGCGATTTTGTACTTTACCTCACCATTGCTTCGGTACTTTCTATCATATCCACCGGCAAATACGAAAAGGCAATTATCCTGGTTGAAACATCAGCTGAACGCAAGCTTATCGGGAGTTTTGCACAAAAAATAAATGCCGCCGTTAACTTAACTGCGTTGGTAATAGTTGGCTTAATCATCCTGGTTTTGCAGCCCGAGACAAGTCAAAAACTGCATATCCTACTTGTTCCGTTTTACGCTTATTTTTTTAGCGCCATTCAACTGATCCGGAATATTTATATCAGCAAAAAACAGTTTAACCGGCTATCGGTTTTGGAAATTACAAGGGCGGTTTTAGCAGGCGTTTTGCAATGCGCTTTCTTTTTATTTCCGGCAACAGGATTGTTTTTAGGAGCTGTAGTTGCGCAACTTTTTACTTTTATTGTTTTCTCATTCCGGGTTGATGAAGCAAGTTTGTTTCGCCTCGGGAAATTTAATTCGGAAGAAAGAGCACTGGCGCAGCGTTACATTAAATTCCCCAAATTTTCGATCGTTTCAGAGGTAATGAATTTTATTAGCAGCCAGCTTCCTGTCTTTCTTTTTAAACCTTTCTTTGGAGACAAAATGCTGGGCTTGTATTCCTTTTCGCACCGCTATATCAGTGTGCCGGTTCAATTGTTAAGCATTTCCATTTCCAGTGTTTATATACAAAATGCAAAAACGCTTGAGCAAACACCGGCCAAACTTAAAGAACTGACATTCTCACTTTTCCGAAAACTGGTCCTTCTAGGCATCATTCCTTTTGCGGTACTTGGTTTTTGGGGGCAACAAATCTTTACCATTTTATTTGGTGCCGAATGGGCATTTTCTGGTTATCTGGCACAGTTTATTGCCCCCTGGCTTTATTTTGTAATGCTGGGGTCGCCGCTTTCGGCCATCCTGATCGTTAAGGAAAAACAAAACGTATCGATGTGGTACAACATATTTTTGCTAATTGCCCGGATTGCCAGTTTACTGCTTGGCGGTTTAATTCTTAAAGATGTTGTTATAACCGTGATTTTGTATAGTTTATCGGGTGTGGTATTTTTTGCCTTTTTAACGATTTACTCTTTGTTTTTGGCAGGCGTAAATTTAAAACAAGCAGGGATCTACTTTTTTAAAATGGTACTTTTGATTACTCCAATTGCGCTGCTTAAAATCTGGTTGTAAGAATGTTGTATCTGGAAAAATATAAATGGTCGACAGAAAAAAATGTCAGTGTTACCGGCTTTGCCTGGCTGGGAGAAGAATATTTCTGCGGACACGATTTTTTGGAGCAAACGCAAAAACATATTACTGATTTCGGGCAATTTAAAGATTTTGTTTCGCGATTGAACGGACAATTTTCCATCGTTGTGAAAAACGAACAAGAAACATGGGCTACGTGCTGCCACACCTGGAGTTTTCCGCTTTTCTATAAAATCGACAACGGTAATTTTTTGATTAGCGATCAACCGGAACAGCTGCAGCAAAACAATACAGACAAAGAAATTGACACATTTGCATCCTCCTATTTTTTGCAATTTGGCGTAACACCTTTTCAGCAAACTTTAAATGCAACTATCACACAAATTCAACCTGGCGAGATTGTTTGTTTCAAAAATAATTCGGAGAAAGTAGCTTCTGATTTTGCATTTCAACTTCACCGCAAACCAAGCGCAGAACAAACTCCTAAAGCTATTGCAACTCATTTTCGCAAGGTTTTTGAAAAGTATTACAACCAGCTTAAAAACAAACAAATATTTCTTCCGCTTACCCGAGGCTACGACTCACGACTACTGGCTTGTTTGTTAGCGGAATTCGGCCATAAAGAAGTTCTTTGTGTCACCTGGGGAAGAAAAAACATTAGCGAAAAACAAACGGCCCAAAAGGTTGCAGAGAAGCTGGGATTTCAGTACCGCTTTATTGAATACAACGAAGAACTGATCGATAATTTTAAAACCGATCAGACATTCATTGATTATGCAAATTACTCCGGACACTGGTCGTCGATGCCGTATTTACAGGATTATTTTGCGGTAAAGTTTTTGAAAGAAAAGAAACTCATCAACGAAAATACGGTTGCGCTTCCCGGTCATCCCGGCGACTTTTTAAGAGGTGCACATCTTAATAGTTCAATTCTTGATCTTAAAGCATCAAAGTTGGGAGCAACGCTTATAAAAACACTGGGAACTTCACTGACGGCAGAACCTGATTTTAGAGCTGCATTGCAAAAATACCTCGAAGAGAACCTTTTAATACAGAAAAGTCTTTCTCCGGCTGAAGTATACGAGATTTGGGACTTACGCGAAAGGCAATGTAAATTTATCAGCAACTCGAACCACGTTTATTCCTTTTTTGGGATTGAGGTTTTAATGCCGCTTTTCGATAAACAAAACCTTCAGTTCTTTGCCGGAATTGATGCCCGAAACAAAAACAGAGAACACCTTTACAACAAATCGCTAGAAGATTATTTTTTCAAAAAACATGGGGTTGATTTTGATTTGAAACAAATCTCAGATCAGAAAGACTCAAAATTTCAAAACCTAAAAACCCGGCTTATAAAAGCAGCGCCTCATCAATTGAAAACCTTGTACTACCCCATGAACGACGGAATATTTTACCGCGAAATAACCGGCCAACTGCGGCGAGATATAAAAATGAAACATCCGCTTATACCCCATTCGTATAATGCGTACATCGTTCAGTGGTATTTGCATTTTCTGGCTTCTCAAGCCAAATAACAAATCCGTTCATCCCAAATTTGGTTATATTTGTTAAAAACGAACAAAAATGATTCAACTTAAAGGCTGGACACGCAATACACTTTTTATTGTCGGACTTCTTTTTATCATTTTTCTGTTGTGGTATTTTAGTGCCATTGTCACCTACATTCTTATTTCGGTGGTGCTATCGTTTGTTGGTCGCCCGCTAACCCGCTGGCTAACAAAAATTAAATACAAACGTTTTAAAATTCCTAAAGGACTGGCGGCTTTTGCAACGCTGGTAAGCTTATGGATTGTTTTTATTTCCTTTTTCAGGTTCATTATCCCGCTCTTGCTAAGCGAGGTTGAAACCCTTTCGCAAATTGACTTTACACTCGTTCTCGATTCCATTGAAGAACCCTTACTAAATCTCATGCACTTTTTTAGCAAGGACACCGTGAGCATCGAGTCGAAGAATTTTATGGATATTGTTACCGAAAGTCTGGGGGCTGAAATCGATTTTTCGCAGGTGTCGAATTGGTTCGGGTTGGTTGCCGGAACTATTGGAGAACTTTTAATCGGTTTCTTTTCCGTTTCGTTTATCACCTTTTTCTTTTTGAAAGAAGAAACCATGTTTAGCACCTTCATCATACTACTGGTTCCTACCCATTTAGAAGAAAAGGTTGCTCATATTCTCAATTCTATTTCCTACCTGCTACGACGCTATTTCATCGGCCTTCTGTTAGAAGTTTTTATGGTAATGCTGCTCGACACCATTGGCCTCACCATTGTAGGCATCGAATTCAACCATGCGGTTGTAATAGGTTTGTTCTGCGGGATGTTTAATGTTATTCCGTATCTGGGGCCCTGGATGGGGGCTGCACTTGGTTTGCTCATAGGTGCTGCTTTACATATTAATCTCGATTTTATGAACGAAGTTTTACCCACTTTAGGCTGGATGACAGTGGTTTTTCTTTCTGTTCAGGTAATCGACAACGTTCTTTTTCAGCCACTTATTTATTCCAGCAGTGTAAAGGCACACCCTCTTGAAATTTTCCTTGTAATTATAGCAGCCGGAAGTATGGCCGGAATTATCGGAATGATCCTGGCTATTCCGGTATACACCATTCTCAGGGTGATAGCTGCCGAGTTTTTCGAGAACATGAAACTGGTGAAAAAGCTTACCGAACATCTTGAAAAAGAGAAAACTGAAGGCTGAAAATCCCGCCTCTAATCGATATTAGAAATCGAAATTTCATTTCTCATAAATGTTACCAATCATATTTTTCAAACATTCTCAGCTATTTAACGTAAAAAATTTAATTCTTTCAGAACCTTAAGGTCTTTTTATTGTTAATAGGATAAGTCTGGATAAAAAGGCCTTTAATTTAATACTAAACTTAACAGAATGAGAGAACACTTCTTTTGGGGAGGTTTCATGAAAAAAACGCAAATTTTCATATCCCTGTTCGCATTTGTTACCTGTATTTTGCTTTCAACTAATCTGTATGCCGATTCATCCGAATCTGTTGTAACCGAAGGACATTCGCACGAAGATGTAAAACGTGGTGAACGTTTTTTCAAAGGATTATTACCCTTCGATCGGGAGTATTCGTCATGTGTTTCCTGTCACAATCTAAACCGGGTTGACACACTCAACTGGAATCCTTCGGCAATGGATATTGCAATTAAATATGTTGACAAGGATTTTGAATCGTTTCAAGCCTCGGTATTGAATCCGGTAGGTATAAAAATGGAAGCTTCGCATGTTAATTTCGATATTTCGGAAGAAGATCTGAAAACAGTAAAAATTTATTTAGACAATTTGGCACACACCGGAGTTCCTCCGGCAAAACCAACACATTACAATCTCATTCTGTTCCTGTTTTTAGGGTTGCTGATTACCTGGGCAGTTGTTGAACTGATCTTCATTCGAAAAATTAAATTGAAATTCATTCCTTTAATAATATTGCTTGGCGCTTTTGGCTGGCAGGTAAAAATGATTGTTACCGATGCCATTAAATTAGGCCGCCAGGAAAATTATGCGCCCGATCAACCCATAAAATTCTCGCATAAAGTACATGCCGGCGAAAACGGAATCGATTGTATGTATTGCCACACAACGGCAGAACAGAGTAAATCGGCAGGTATTCCCGCCACTAACCTTTGTATGAACTGTCACATTCTGATTCGTGAAGGAACAAACAGTGGCAAGTTTGAAATTGCCAAAGTGGTAGATGCCGCAGAAAACGGGCACTCAATTGAGTGGAAACGAATTCACAACCTGCCCGACCATGTTTATTTCAGCCATGCCGTACACGTTGGCTCAGGCAAACTCGACTGTATGCAATGCCACGGTCCGGTTGAGGAAATGGATATAATGGAACAACACAGCGATCTGTCGATGGGCTGGTGCGTTAACTGCCACCGCGATACCGAAGTTGACTTTGGAAATAATGGCTATTACGAACATTACGTGAAGTTACACGAAGAAATGAAATCGGGAGCGATCGACTCGATAAAAGCAGCTGACATTGGCGCCAATGATTGTATGCGCTGCCACTATTAATCATTAAAGTTTAAAGCAGAATCAAACAAACTATGACAAAATATTGGAGAAGTTTAGACGAGTTGAATAATCCGGTGGAGTTTAAACAAAACGAAATTAAACTGGAACTGGATGCCAAGCGTGCCGTAATGAAAAAGGCGTCAGGCTCATCAAGACGCGATTTTCTGAAGACTTTTGGATTTAGCGTTGCAGCGGCAGCAGTTGTTGCCAGTTGTAAAAGGCCGGTCGACAAAGCCATTCCCTACCTGGTAAAACCGGAAGAAGTAACTCCCGGGATGGCCAACTACTACGCATCGAGTTATTTTGAAGCCAACGAATACTGCAGCGTTTTAGTGAAAGTGCGTGACGGCCGCCCCATAAAAATTGAAGGCAACGATCTGTCTTCGGTTTCGCAGAAAGGTACTTCTGCCAGGGTTCAGGCATCGGTTCTTGATCTTTATGATGACGCCCGTTTTAAGACTCCATTGAAAAGAGGTGAGGCAACCAACTGGGAAGAAATAGACAGCTACATCACAAAAAAGTTAGAGCAATTAAATAACGACAAGAAAAAAGTTGTTCTGCTCACCTCAAGCATAATTTCGCCAACTACAAAAAAAGTAATTGCGAGCTTTCAGGAAAAATACCCAAATATTGAGTGGGTTAAATTCGATGCTGTTTCGGCAAGTGGAATTTTGGAAGCCAACCAACAGAGTTTTGGAAAAGCATTGATTCCCGACTACCGTTTCGAGCGGGCAAAAGTAATTGCCAGTTTTGGCGCCGACTTTTTGGGCACCTGGCTTTCTTCAACTGAATACACCAAAGGTTATGCAGCCGGAAGACGAGTGCTGGATAAAGGCGATGAAATGAGTCGTCATTATCAGTTTGAGTCGGGAATGACTTTGACCGGATCAAATGCCGATGTTCGTGTACCGATAAAACCATCGGAAGAAAAGACGATTTTAACAGCGCTGTATTATCAGTTAATGCAGGCAAAAGGATTTATGACCATTGCGGCTCCCGGGAGCCCGGTTGATGTAACAGGATTGGCCGAAGACTTGCTGGCCAACGAAGGAAAGTCGCTGGTGATTTCGGGAAGCAACGATGTGAACATCCAACTGATCGTAAATGCCATCAATAATCTTTTGGGAAATTATGGTTCAACCATTCTATTTGACAGACCATTAAATACACATCAGGCGATAGATGCCGATTTTGAAAAAGTAATCAGCGGATTAAAAAATAAAGAAATTACCGGAGTACTTTGCTGGGGCGTAAACCCGGTGTACAATCATCCAAAAGGCGAGGAAATTAAGGCACTGATCTCTGGCGCTGAACTCTCAGTTTCGTTCTCCGACCGGAAAGATGAAACAACAGCAGCCTGCCATTGGGTGTGCCCTGCCCCACACTTCCTTGAAGCGTGGAATGATGCCGAACCTAAAAAGGGAGTATTCAGTTTGTCGCAGCCAACTATTTCAAAACTGTTCGACAGTCGACAGGTTCAGGAAACGCTGCTAAAATGGGCCGGTGAAGAACAGCCCAACTATTACGAAACTTTAAAAGCAAACTGGGAAGAGAACTTCACAGGTTTGCAATCAAAATATTCTAATTCGCGATTATTCTGGAACGATGCTCTGCAGAAAGGAGTATTCGAAACGGAGATAAGTTCTGAAGCACCAGTTTATAGCGAGAATGGATTAGCAAATGCTTTACAACTTGGCGACCAACAATCTCAGGGATGGGAAATTGTTTTCTACCAGAGTGTGGCATTAAAAGACGGAAATTCTGCCAACAATCCGTGGTTACAGGAATTGCCCGATCCGGTTGCAAAAATCAGCTGGGATAATTTTGCAGCAGTTCCGGTAAAATGGGCCGAAGAAAATGGGGTACAGAATGAATCGGTGATTACGATAAACGGTATTGAAATGCCGGTTTTTGTGCAGCCCGGACAAGCTCCTGACACCATTTCGGTAGCATTGGGTTACGGCCGCGAAACAGCCGGAAAAGTTGGCGACGGTGTTGGTAAAAATATGTACGCGCTGGCATCCATTCAAAACAATGCCAAACAACTTTGGTTAAGTGGTGCCGATGTACAGACTACTGACAAAACTTACGAGCTGGCACTGTCGCAAACGCATCATTCAATGGAAGGCCGGCCAATTGTTCGCGAAACAAATTTCGATAAATGGCAACTTGATCCGGCTTCGGGGAACGAAATCCGCAAGGAACATTTGGAACACCACGTTTCCTTATATCCTGAGCAGGAATTTAAAGGTCACCATTGGGCAATGGCCGTCGACCTGGGAAGTTGTGTGGGATGTGGAAACTGCTCCATCTCGTGCCAGGCCGAAAACAACGTGCAGGTAATCGGGAAAGAGCAAGTTCGTAACCGCCGGATTATGCACTGGATTCGTGTTGACCGCTATTTCTCGAACGACGCCGAAAATCCGGATGTGTATCATCAGCCGGTAATGTGCCAACACTGCGACAATGCACCGTGTGAGAATGTTTGTCCGGTTTCGGCAACACCACACAGCGAGGAAGGTTTGAACCAAATGGCCTACAACCGTTGCGTGGGAACAAAATATTGTGTGAACAACTGCCCGTACAAAGTGCGCCGTTTTAACTGGTTCCAGTATGTGCAAAATCCGGAATTCGATTACGCATCAAACAGCGATTTGGGACGTATGGTACTTAACCCTGATGTTACCGTTCGCTCGCGTGGTGTGGTAGAAAAATGCTCGTTCTGTGTGCAACGTATTCAGGAGAAAAAAGCTGAAGCTAAAGTTGCCGGAAGAATGCTGGAAGACGGAGAAGTGCAACCTGCTTGTGTTCAGTCGTGCCCGGCCGATGCACTGGTTTTTGGCGACCTGAACGATGAGAACAGCAAAATCAACAAGCTCTTTAAAAACGAGCGCAATTACCATTTGCTGGAAGAGTTGCACACGCTGCCATCGGTAGGATATTTAACTAAAGTAAGAAACAAAAAAGCATAAACGCCTATGTTTAATTCAGCCGTAAGGGGAAAGCTAATTGATGGCGATAAGTCGTTCAGTCAGATATCGAAAGAGATATTAGCACCCATCCACGCCAAAACGCCACTGTGGTGGTATGCAGCCATGCTGGTAAGTTTAGGCATGTTCGGATTTGGTTTGTATTGCAAATACATTACTATTTCAACCGGAATTGGTACCTGGGGAGTAAACAACTCGGTAGCCTGGGGTTGGGCCATCATCAACTTTGTTTGGTGGATTGGTATCGGACATGCCGGAACCGCATTTTCCATTTTCCTGCTCATTTTACGGCAGAAATGGAGAACTGCCATTAACCGCGCCGCCGAGGCAATGACCGTGGTTGCAGTGTTCTGTGCCAGCCTTTTCCCACTGTTACACATGGGCCGTCCGTGGTTGTTTTTCTTTATTTTCCCGTATCCGAATACGCGTGGGCCGCTGTGGGTGAATTTTAACTCGCCACTTTTCTGGGACTTTGTGGCCATTTCGGCCTACCTGCTTATTTCAGCAAGTTTCTGGTATTTCGGTATGGTGCCTGATTTTGCAACCATTCGCGACACAGCGAAATCGAAAATAAAAAAGGCCGTTTACGGATTTTTTGCTTTCGGCTGGACCGGTTCGAGCCGTGAGTGGCTGCGTTTTGAAGGACTGAGTTTTGTGCTGGGTGGAATTGCTGCAGTATTAGTAGTTTCGGTACACTCGATTGTATCGACCGACTTTGCTGTTTCGGTACAAGCCGGTTGGCACACCACCATTTTCCCGCCATACTTTGTTATCGGAGCTATTTTCTCGGGATTCGCGATGGTGCTTACCCTTGTAATAACTATGCGCGGTTTATATAATATGAATGATTTTATTACCGACCGACACGTTGATGCGGTTTGCCGGATCCTGATATTTATTTCGCTGATTATGGGAACTGCCTATATGACCGAAATCTTTATCGCCTGGTATTCGGCTTCGGAGTACGAAACCTATATGTTCTTTAAAAACCGTTTGTTCGGCGATTATGCTTTCCAATTCTGGGCCATGTTTACGGCCAACGCGGTTATTCCGCAGTTGTTCTGGTTTAAGGGCGTACGCAAACGCATGTGGATCGTATTCATTATTTCCATCATCATTAATATCGGTATGTGGTTCGAACGTTTTAACATTGTGGTTACCACGCTTAGCCGCGATTACCTGCCTGCAGCCTGGGCCAATTACTCGCCCACCTATGTTGAAGTAGGATTTTTTATCGGTACACTCGGAATGTTTTTGGCCGGAGTTCTGTTGTTCTTCCGCTACATTCCAATGATTGCCATTTCTGAATTAAAAAGTGTGGCAAAATTCGACAAACCAAATAACGGACAACTAAAAGCAAAAAGTCATGAGTAAAAAATATATCCTTGGCGTTTTTGACGACGAAGCAACTTTAGTTGATGCCTTTGAAAAACTAAAAGACAAAGGAGTAATGCCGGTTGAGGTTTACACGCCCTACCCGATACACGAAATACTGGAAGGAATGCCCATAAAAACACGCATTACACATGCAGCGTTCTTTTACGGATTGTTTGCAGCGCTGGGTATCCTCGGATTCCTAACTTATGCAGCAGTAATCGACTGGCCCTTACGTTACGGAGGAAAACCGTTTAATGCTTTCCCGTCGTTTATTGTGGTAACTATTGTGGCAACTATCCTCTCAATAACCTTGCTTACGCTCTTTACCTTTTCGGCGCGAGCAAAAGTTTTTCCCGGTAAAAAAGCTGAGATCTTTCACGAGCGGGCCACCGACGATAAATTCGTTATGGTTTTCGACGAAGACGGTATTGCAAACGACAGTGAGTCGTTAAAAGCAATTCTAACTGAACATGGTAAAATTGAATAATACTATGAATGCATTAAAATCAATTAGAAGACATATTGCACCGTCCTTCAGGGCGGTGATCAGGCAGGTACAGCAACTAATTGAAGCTTTGAAAATTGTTATTTTTCAAGTTAACAATTTTCAAAGCTTCAATTTCAGGATGCTTAATATTACCGACACCGCCCTAAAGGACGGTGCAAAATTTGCCTTTGTACTTTTAACTTTTGCCTTGATCTCATCCTGCGATTACAACCGCCGAACAACAGGCTGGCAGTATTTCGATGATATGGTTACATCGCCGGCTTACGAGAGCTACACGCCTAACCCGAATTTTGCCGACGGAAAAACCATGCAACCGCCTGTTCAGGGGACGATCCCTCGAGGAACGGTTCCTTATGCTTATCAAAAAACCGATGAAGACCGGGCACTGGCAGCAGCCACACTGGTAAACGAGTTAGAACCAAGCAAAGAGAACCTGCAACGCGGCGAAAAGATGTATGGTATTTACTGTATGCAATGCCATGGCGAAAAAGGCGACGGACAAGGATCGTTGTATGTAAGCAAAAAATACACCTACCCGCCGGCCAGCTTATTAAGCGAAAAAATGATGGCCAGCCCTGAAGGAGATATTTACCATGTAATTACTGTAGGCTTTGGAATTATGGGCGAGCACGGTTCGATGATTAAACCAGACGACCGCTGGAAAATTTCGATGTACGTAAAAGAGGTATTACAGAATTGAAAAGTTTAAAATGAGAAATACTATACCATACCCCATTGGCTGTAGCCATTTCCCCTCACGAGTGGAAACATCTTTGAAGCAGGATAGAGCGTAACATGTTTCGCACCGGCTCAATTTAAAACATGCTCCCCTTTTGAGGGGAGCTCCCGACAGGGAGAGGGGTAAACTAGTAACAGATTGAAAAGAACAAAAAGCAACAGATATGGAAGACCGATTAACACTTTCCAATAAGTTTAAAATGCTCACCTACGCACTAATGGGTGTTGGTGTAGTTTCGTTTGCACTGGGTTTTGTTTTTGATGCCGAGCGCACCTGGGCAAACTACCTTTTAAACAACTACTATTTTGTGTCGCTGGCCATTGGCGCGGCTTTTTTTGCCGCCATCCAGTACATTACACAATCGGGGTGGTCGGCCATGTTTAAACGTGTGCCCGAAGCAATGGTAGCCTATCTTCCGTTTGCTGCGGTGTTCTTCCTAATCCTTTATTTTGGTATGCATTCGGTTTTTGAGTGGACCCACCACGAGGTTGTTTCGCACGATCATATTTTGCAGCACAAATCGCCCTACCCGAATGTGCCGTTCTTTTTTGCGCGGGTAGTT
>NZ_JBFHGM010000052.1:0-23137 GCF_041583095.1 Draconibacterium sp. | reverse complement strand
TGAGCTACGATCAATGCATCGGCATGATGAATGTTGGCAAAGTGTTTCAATGCATAAACATTTCCGAAAAGTGTAAATACCACGTTTTGTTCATGTACAAGATCAATAACCGCTTGTTTTTGTATTTCAGAAATGCCGTATTCGTTTGATGAGTATTTGTTAATCCCTGTAATTCCGGCAATAACAAAGTTGTAGTTATCCAGTTTTTGGCGAAGATTCGCCCAGGTTTTTTCTGTGGCATCTTTTGGCAGCCAAAAATGATCCATACCTGAATATTTTTCCAGCGTATTTTGGAAGATTGATTTTTGGTCGCCGCCAATCATTATTGTTGCAATATTGCGTTTTTCCAAATCCTGCACCGGAAGTGTACTGTTGTTATTTACGACAACTGTCATGGATTTTTTTATCAGTTTTCGGTTGGTAACCTGGTATTCGGGCGCGTTAAGATCGGCAGTGATATCTTTTAAATCTACCGGTTGATAGTTGTTTAATCCAACCCAGCGTTTTAGTGCCAAAACGGTTCTGCACTTTTCGTTTATTTCATCTTCGGTAATTTCGCCATTGGCGATGGCCGCTTTTATGGTTGCCACAGCCTTACCTGCATCTTCTACAAATTCTATCATATCGTTTCCGGCAATCAGGGCTTCCAGTTCTGCTCTTCCGGCGGTGGTTTGTACTCCTTTCATGGTTATGGCGTCGGTAACCACAAAACCTTTGTAGCCAATCTCATCTTTTAAATAATCGGTAATTACTTTTTTCGAAAGCGATGAGGTGATTCCGGATTCGTCGAGCGAAGGAACATTTAAATGCCCCGACATAATTCCCGCAATTCCTTTATGCGATAAATATCGGAACGGGTAACTTTCAATGCTGTCGATGCGGCTTTTCGAATGCGGAATAAGCGGCAGAGTTTTGTGTGAATCGGTTTTGGTGTCGCCATGCCCCGGGAAATGTTTAGCCACGGGAATAACGTTGTTGTCCTGCATTCCTTTGGCCACCATCCACGACTTTTCAGCTACATTGTGTTTTTGTTCTCCAAACGAACGAAAACCGATAACCGGGTTAAACGGATTGGTGTTAATATCGGCAACCGGAGCAAAATTCATTTGAATTCCCATACGTTTTAACTGGCTGGCAAAATCCTGTCCCATTTGGTAGAGTAGTGAAGTGTCCTGCACGGCACCCAACGATTGAGCATACGGATAAACAATTGTGCTGTCGGTTCGCATAGCCGGTCCCCACTCTCCGTCGATAGCCACCAAAAGCGGCGTTTCAGAAGCTGCCTGAAACTGATTGATCCAATCGGTATTTTTTGTGGGCGAGCCTTGCATTACCAGGATTCCGCCGGGTTTCCAATCCTGTATTCTTCGTTTAAAGATGGCTTTGGCCGCATCGTTCTGTTTGGGGTAAACAGTAATCATCATCAGCTGGGCAATTCGCTCATCTAAACTCATTTTTTCGAGTTGCTGGTTTACCCAGTCATCGTTCTTATATTTCAGAAACGGAGGTTCCTGGGCCGAGGTACAGTTCGCCAGAGATAATACTAAAATGGTAAAAAGTAGAAATGTTACAGGTGTTGGTTTCATCGTTGTAAATTCGCTAAAAATTTGTGCTACACGTTTAACGTTCATCGAAATAAAATAGTACAAATAGCGCATGATAATTTTAATTCGTTTCCGTTTCAATTTTTTAACTAAATGATTGCTTTTTAAAAAATTTAAAAACTATCTTCGCTTGCGCAAATGTAATATTTTAAAGCCAATGTTCAGGATTTTTTTAGTGTTAGTTTTATGGATATCGGCCAGCGGTTGCCTGGCACTGCAAGATAATGAAATTATTGTAGGGGCGGAGCGTACTTCGCTATATTTAGATGCGTTGAATGGCAAAAATGTGGGGTTGGTGGTAAACAACACCTCCATTGCGAAAGGCCAGCACCTGGTTGATTTTTTATTGAATCACGAAGTTGATGTAAAAAAGATATTTGCGCCTGAACATGGTTTCAGAGGCGATGTATCTGCCGGAGGAGAAGTAGTGGACGGGCTGGACAAAAGCACGGGACTGCCGGTTTTTTCGCTTTACGGTAAAAATAAGAAACCAACTGAAGAACATTTTAACGGTCTGGATGTGGTTGTTTTTGATATTCAGGATGTAGGTTGCCGCTTTTACACCTACATTTCAACTATGCATTACGTTATTGAGGCCTGTGCCGAATATGATATTCCGCTAATTGTTTTCGACCGTCCAAATCCGAATGGCGATTATGTGGCCGGGCCAATCAGGGAAGAAGGTTTTGAATCGTTTGTAAGTCTCGATCCCATTCCTATTGTGCATGGATGTACGGTTGGCGAGCTCGCCAATATGATCAATGACGAAGGCTGGCATGCTGCCAACAGAAAATGCGATCTTACGGTTATTCCGGTAGAAAACTACGATCATTCGATGGCTTATTCTTTACCGGTGCGCCCGTCGCCTAATTTGCCCAATGATCTTTCTGTGCGCTTATACCCGTCATTGTGCTTTTTTGAAGCTACCAGTGTAAGCGTTGGACGCGGAACCGATTTCCCGTTCCAGGTGTTGGGTGGTTTAAACGAAAATCTTGGCACATTTGAATTTACCCCGCGAAGCATTCCCGGAGTAGCCATAAACCCGCTAAACAAAGACAAAAAATGTTATGGTGTTGATTTGCGAACATTGGAAGAATCGCCAAAATTTACTTTGAAATACTTCCTCGACTTCTACAATAAATACGAGAACGAGTCTGATTTCCTTACGCGCGAACGCTGGCTGAACCTGCTTGCCGGAACCGATTCGATGATCAAACAAATCAGAGAAGGAAAAAGCGAAGTTGAAATTATTGAAAGCTGGCAATCCGGGCTGGAAGAGTTTAAACAACTGAGAAAGAAATATTTATTATACCCCGATTTCGAATAAACAAAAATTATGAGTCCATATCTTGTTCTTGGAATTGTACTTGGTTATTTTTTAGTACTTATTTTTATTTCGTGGTTAACTGCGCGAAAAGCCGATACACAGGCCTTTTTTACTGCAAACCGAAAATCGCCGTGGTATTTGGTGGCCTTTGGGATGGTTGGAGCTACGCTCTCGGGAGTAACGTTTATTTCTGTTCCGGGAGAAGTTGGTAATTCGGCCTTTTCGTACCTGCAGTTTGTTCTCGGAAACCTCGTGGGATACTGGTTGGTAGCCGGTATTTTGCTGCCTTTGTATTATCGTCTTAACCTGGTTTCAATCTATTCGTTTCTTGATGAACGTTTTGGACCACGATCATACAAAACCGGCTCTTTTTTCTTTTTGATCTCGAAACTGATTGGGGCTGCGTTCCGGTTATTTCTGGTAGCTGGAGTATTACAAATCGCCTTTTTCGATGCTTTTAATATCCCGTTTTCGTTAACCGTAATTGTTACCATCGCACTTATTTGGGTATACACTTTTAAGGGAGGAATTAAAACAATCGTTTGGACCGATACACTGCAAACACTCTTTTTGGTCAGTGCGGTTATTTTTACGATTGTAGCCATTTCACGAAGCCTTGATTTGAATTTGTCAGGCTTGGTGAAAACCATTGCTGATGATAATAACTCGCAACTGTTCTTTTGGGACTGGCGATCGGGAAATAACTTTTTCAAGCAGTTTGTATCGGGAATGTTTATCACCATTGTTATGGTTGGTATGGACCAGGATATGATGCAAAAAAACCTGACGTGCAAAAATAAGTGGGAGGCCCAGAAAAACATGCTGGTGTTTAGTATGTCGTTTCTTTTCACAGTGGTGCTGTTTCTTAGCCTGGGAGTAATGTTGTACATTTTTGCCCGCGAGCATGGAATTAGCATACCTGAAAATACCGATGACCTTTACCCGATGTTGGCTTTAAAATATTTTGGATTGCCGGTGGGAATTGCCTTTTTGTTGGGTATTACAGCAGCAGCCTATTCAAGTGCCGATTCGGCATTAACCGCATTGACAACATCGTTTACAGTCGATTTCCTGAAAATCCATAAATACCCTGAAGAAAAGAAACGCCGTATAAAAATGTTGTCGCACTTGATGTTTTCAGTGCTGTTAATTGCGGTAATTCTTGTTTTCGATGCCATTAATAATCAGAGCATTGTAGTGGCCGTGTTTACCGTCGCCGGATATACTTATGGTCCAATTTTAGGGTTATTTCTGTTTGGCATGTATTCATCGCGAAAAGTGAAAGACAAGTGGGTGCCATACATAGGAATTTTTGCACCCGTTTTGTGCTACTTTATTTCAAGTTACTCCGAGGTACTTTTTAATGGCTATCAGTTTGGATTCGAATTGCTTATCCTGAATGGGGCAATAACAATGCTTGGTTTATTACTTATTTCTGAAAAAAGTGCAGTTAAAGGCTAAGGATTGCAAAGAAATGTTAAAAATTGTGAATTGATTTTCTATATTTGTAAAATAACGGCGAAAAGTGGACGTTATAAGGATATAAATTAATTCGAATTGGTTAAATATTTACTTCAAATACTGGCTGCAGCCCTTGTGCTTGTCATGCTTTTCTCGTGTGAGGATGAGGGATATTTGACGTCTACCGATGCGCAACTTAAGTTTTCTGCTGATACGGTAACATTCGACACCATTTTTACTTCTATTGGCTCAACAACCCGACGATTTACGGTGAGTAACCCTTATAACGAGGATGTTCTTATTTCGCGTATTCGTTTGGCAGGAGGCGATGCTTCAAATTTCAGGTTGAATATTAATGGTTTTGAAAGCAGCGAACTCTACGAAATTACATTACCTGCAAAAGACAGTATCTATATTTTTGTTGAGGTTACCATCGATCCAACCGGACAAAACCTGCCAATGGTTGTGCAGGATTCGATTGAATTTACAACCAATACTAATTTCCAGAGTATTATGCTGGAAGCGTATGGGCAGGATTTTAAACTGATAAAAAGCGAACGGATTAAAACAACTACCTGGACTGCCGAAAAGCCCTATCTGGTTTATGATTATGCCTATGTTGACAGTTTGGCGACATTAACGATTGAAGCGGGAACAAAAATATATTTCCATAAAGGTGCCGGTATGTATGTTCGTGGAAATGTAGTAGCCGATGGCACTTTCGAATCGCCGATTATATTCCGGGCTGATCGTCTGGAACCATCGTATGAAAATATTCCAGACCAGTGGAACGGCATTGTGCTGTATTCCGGTAGTCATGATAACGTATTCAATTTTAGCACCATTAAAAATGCAAATATTGGTTTGCAGGTCGGAACAATTGAAAACGAAGGTTATGCCTCGATATCGCTTACCAACTCGAAAGTTGAAAATATGGCTTATGCAGGAATCTTTGCTTTGAAGTCGAAGATTTATGCATATAACACACTAATTGCCAACTGTGGATTTTATGCTGCAGCACTGCTGGTTGGTGGCGAATACGAATTTTACCACTCAACTATTGCCAATTATTGGGGCAACTACGGACAGTCTGTACGAACTACACCATCATTGGTTGTTTCGAATGTATTGGTTGTTGAAAATTCAACTGGCGAACAAGTTTCGTATAATGGTGATTTGACCAAAGCAACTTTTGGGAACAGCATTATATTTGGTAATATTGGAAACGAACTGGAGTTGGGGGATAACGAAGAGAACACATTCAATTACCTTTTCGACCATTGTATTATACAGGCACCTGATACTTTGAATACGAGCAACACAAATCATTACATTAATGCGATGATCGGGATGGAATTTGATCCGCGATTTGTTGATCCGTACGATGATTACAACTTCGAGTTGGATACCTTATCGGCAGGAAAAGACGTAGGAACAAAAAAGTATTCAGAGCGATTTCCGGTTGATTTGCTGAACAGAAGCCGAACCGGCGAAGATGGCCCCGACCTGGGAGCATACGAACGCATTGAAAAGTAAAATGAAACACTTCCTTTTTTGTTTATCCCTAATTCTGCTCATTGCAATAAGTAATGCACAAAATAGTGATGCCGAATTTTCAATACTCTTTTATAACGTAGAAAACCTGTTTGATGTACGAAACGATTCGTTAACTGCCGATGATGAGTTTACGCCTGCCGGCGAGCGTCACTGGACTCGAAAACGTTTCGAAAACAAAATCAATAATATCTCGAAAGTAATACTGAGTGCCGGTGGTTGGCAGATACCCGATCTGGTTGCTTTAGCAGAAATAGAGAATCGTTATGTCCTGAAAAAACTTACCGAAGATACGCCGCTAAAAACTATACCTTACAAAATTATTCATAAAGAATCGCCGGATCCGCGTGGTATTGACGTGGCGCTTATTTATAATTCCGAAACTTTTTATCCGCTTGATTACGCATATTTCACGTTGGAAGATAAAAACGGTGGAATTCGAAAAAGTCGTGAAATTCTTTATGTGTTGGGTACAGTAAATGGAGGAGACTCTGTTCATGTGTTTGTAAACCACTGGCCGTCGCGATATTCCGGTTTATTGGAAACACGACCGGCACGGCAGCAGGCCGCTCTTTTGCTTTTATCGAAATACAAGGAAATCATTCGGAAAAATGAAAAGGCAAAGGTGGTTATTGTAGGCGATTTTAACGATCAACCAACTGATGAAAGTATATTGCAGGATCTTGGTGCAGGAGATCCCGTAAATAGCGAATCGGCCGGGTTGTTTAATTTATCATTTCCGTGGATGAATCAGGAAGAAGGGACTTTAAAGTACCAGGAGCAGTGGTTTATTTTCGATCAGATAATTGTATCACCGGGTTTATTGACAGCAACAAACGGGTTAAGCTCCAAAACTGAAAATGCAACAATTTGCAAACTACCTTTTTTATTTGAGCCAGATGAAACTCGTGGAGGCCGAAGATTGCATCGTACCTATACAGGTTATCGGTACAACGGAGGGTTTAGCGACCATCTGCCTATTGTGCTAAAGTTGCAGATTTATTAATCTTTTGCCTTCAGCCCCATTTCTTCTGCTTTTTTCATCATAAAAGCAAAAGCTTCCTCGTAGTTGTTATGAATTTCTCCATCCAGAATAGCCTCTTTAATGGCATCTTTTAGCAGACCCACTTCGCGGCACGGCGACAAATTAAAAGTCTCCATTATAAGGTCGCCGTCAACCGGAGGCTGAAAATTCCGAATAGCATCTTTCTCTTCAATCTCCTTTAGCTTTTGGCGCACCACTTTGAAGTTTTTCATGTAGCGTTTCACCTTCTCCGGATTCTTCGAAGTGATGTCGGCCTCGCAAAGCGTCATTAAATCATCAATGTCGTCACCGGCCTCAAAAAGCAGGCGTCTTACTGCCGAGTCGGTTACAATATCTTCCGAGAGAACAATTGGTCGCATGTGCAGGCCTACCATTTTCTGAACATACTTCATCTTTTCGTTTAACGGTAGTTTCATGCGTTTAAAGATTTTGGGAATCATTTTTACACCCACAAAATTATGAGCGTGAAAAGTCCATCCCAAACCTTCAACAAAACGTTTTGTTTTGGGTTTGGCTATGTCGTGTAGCAATGCCGACCAGCGTAACCATAAATTATCGGAGTTGGGTACCAGGCGGTCAAGTACTTCAATGGTGTGATAGAAATTATCTTTATGACCGATGCCATTTACTTTATCAACGCCTTTCATATTTTGCAACTCCGGAAAAATTATCTCCAGCAGACCGGTTTCTTCCAGTAATCTAAATCCTTTTGAAGGTTTCGGAGCCATAATAATTTTATTTAACTCCTCAATAACGCGCTCGGCCGAGACAATTTTAATACGGTCTTTGTTTCGGGTAATTGCTTTTAGCGTTTCATCCTCAATCTCAAAATCAAGTTGAGTAGCAAAACGAATGGCACGCATAATACGTAAGGGATCGTCGGAGAAGGTAACATCTGGATCGAGCGGAGTGCGGATGATCTTATTATTCAAATCATCCATCCCGTTAAACGGATCAACCAGCTCGCCAAAACGATCGCCGTTTAGAGAAAAAGCCATTGCGTTGATGGTAAAATCGCGGCGGTTCTGATCGTCTTCCAGTGTACCGTCTTCCACAATCGGTTTTCTCGAGTTGCGTTGGTACGATTCTTTTCGGGCCCCTACAAACTCAATCTCAAGATCTTTGTATTTTAACATGGCGGTGCCAAAGTTTTTAAATACATTAACCCTTGGGCGCGGCTTTAGGTTTTTGGCCACCTCTGTAGCGAAATCGATGCCACTGCCAATGGTTACAATATCGATATCTTTTGAAGGGCGTTCGAGAAATAGGTCGCGTACATATCCTCCAATTACATAAGTTTCTGTTTCAACACGGTCGGCAACCGCCTGTATATCTTTGAAAATCTTCTCTTTTAGCTTGCTGTTCATCTGACAAAAATCGTATTCCAAAATGGGCTATTCTGCCACTTTGATAAAAAATCGTGACAAAATTACAATTATTTAGTTGAAATTAAGTAGTAACTTGGGAATTCAAAATTTGGTATTATCTTTGATATGTAAATATTGAAATAAATAGATATATAAATACTGAAAAATATAGGATTATGTTGGAACATTTAACAAAAGAAACATTTAAAGAGAAAGTTTTCAATTTTGAAACAAATAAAGAGTGGAAATACGAAGGTGAGAAGCCATGTTTGATTGACTTTTACGCCGATTGGTGTGGACCATGTAAAATGGTTGCTCCGGTGCTGGAAGAGTTGCAATCGGAGTATGGCGACAGCATCGTAATCTACAAAGTAAATACTGAAGAACAGCAGGAATTAGCCGGAATGTTTGGTGTACAAAGTATCCCTTCATTGCTGTTTGTGCCGCAAGACGGACAACCGCAAATGGCTATGGGAGCACTTCCGAAACAAACTTTCGAGAAAGCAATTTCTGACGTGCTGAAAGTTGAAAAACCTCAGGCTAATTAAGGAGATCGAGTACTTTTTCAAGCTGTATACCGCGGGAACCTTTTATTAAAATGTTCCCGTTTTTTATGGGCTCATTTTTCAGGTAGGCACATAGTTCATCAACATTAATAAAAGATTTAATACCTTCCCCGGTGTTGACCTTCGTGAATTCTTTACCCACTAAAAAAGTGTTGCTTTTCAAATCTCCGGGAATCAACTCAACGATCTTCGAATGTTCATCATCTGAATATTCACCAAGCTCAAGCATATCGCCAAGAATGAGGTATTTATCACCTTTAAGGTTTTCCAGAAAACTTTTGATGGATGCTGCCATACTTGTTGGGTTGGCATTGTAGGCATCCATAATAATCTTTAGTTCTCCTTTGTTTATCAACTGCGATCGATTGTTGGTGGGGCTGTATTCTTTTATGGCTTGTTGGATTTTTAAGGGATCAACATCAAAATAATTTGCGATGCAGGCAGCCGCTAAAATATTTTCAAAATTGAAATCACCTATTAGATTGCTGTTCAGGTAAAGTACGCCCTTTTTAAAATTGGCTTTTACATGAATAAACGGAGGACTTTGAATCGTTTCGCCGGTGAACGACGCATTTTCTTTTCCGTAAGAAATGCGTTTTGGAAGTGCTTCGCCAATTTCTTCAAGTAATTTATTGTCGGCGTTGTAAAATACAACTCCATTTTTTTCCCCCAGATAATCGTATAGTTCGCCCTTGGTTTTTATTACACCTTCAAACGAGCCAAAACCTTCGAGGTGCGCCCGGCCGATGTTGGTAATGATGCCAAAATCAGGATCGGCAATTTTACACAAATCGGCGATTTCACCCGGATGATTGGCGCCCATTTCCACCACGCCAAATTCAGTGTTTTTATCCATTGCAAGCAGCGTTAACGGAACTCCGATATGGTTGTTTAAATTCCCCTGCGTAAAGCTTACTTTGAATTTTTTACCAAGCACTGTTGAGATCAGCTCCTTTGTGGTCGTTTTTCCATTGGTGCCGGTAATAGCAAGTATGGGCAGTCCCAATTGTTTTCTGTGATAATGGGCCAGTTGCTGTAATGCTGTAAGAACATCGTCTACCAAAAGAATTTTGTCATCGGTGGCGTATTCCGCTTCGTCAACAATGGCAAAAGCTGCTCCTTTTTTCAGGGCATCGTGGGCATATTTGTTGCCATTAAAATTGGCCCCTTTTAATGCGAAAAAAATACAGCCATTCTCAATTTTTCGGCTATCGGTAGATACCTGTGTTGATTTTAGAAAACAACTGTAGATAGTTTCAATACTTGTCATAAAGCAAAAATACGATTCAATTTGGCATAAAAAAAGCTCCGCAGTTGTACGAAGCTTTTCTGAAAATATTTTTATGATTTAGAAACCTTCAGGGCTTCCAACTCTGGTCATTGCGCAACGGAAACCAAGATCGTTCTGTGCCTTGGTTTGCTCCAGGTAACGACGTGTTCCGGGAACCAGCCAGTAAGGGCGATCTAGCCACGATCCGCCTTTGTACACACGAACTTCATCATCAATTAATGAAGAGAACGCGCCAGGCCTGTCATCCTGAATATACATGCCATCGGTTTGTTTGTCGTTACCAATCCACGTATCACCTTCAACAATCTGCGAATTAGGATCACCGTCCAAAACATTTCGGTAGTCCATTCCGGCAATTGTATCTTTTATAAGTTCACCATATTGGTCTCTCATTAGTTGACCGTTTGGGTCGCGACGGTATTCTGTAATAACGTTACCACGGAACGGGTTAAACTCTTCCACATCGTTTAACGACATTGGACGGTAAACATCGGCCACCCATTCGTTAACGTTACCCGACATACAATACAGATTGTAATCGTTAGGTTCGTACGAGAAAACAGGTGCAGCAATATCTGCGTTATCGTTCAGTGCTCCTGCCATACCCATCATATCACCACGTCCACGAACAAAGTTGGCTTTTAAGCGGCCTTTTTCTTTTTTCTTATCCTGACGCAGGTAAGAACCGTTCCACGGATACAATTTACGGTCGGTAAGTAATTCGCCATCGGTATTACCAATTAAACCGTAGGCTGCGTATTCCCATTCTGCTTCGGTTGGCAGGCGGTAATTTGGTAGCATAATGCCATCTTCCCATTTTGGGCGACGAGTTGTTCCATCAGGATTTTCAACAGGTTTGTCTCCTTCAGTTCCCTGGTATAATCCTGCTAAATACGTATCTGTGGTATACACGTTTTCACCCGCTTGGGTGTTATCATGCGTAATAATCTCTCTGTCTACCAATATTTGTTCGTTAACCCTGTCGGTACGCCAGGCACAATAAGCTTCGGCCTGCTCCCAGCTAACTCCAACCACCGGATATTCTGAATACGCCGGATGACGGAAATAATTATTTACGTAAGGTTCGTTGTAAGCTAAATCTCTACGCCAAACACTTGAGTCAGGCGTAATGGCCTTCATTCTTTCTACATCGCCGGGGTATACACGACCTGTCCAGTGGGTAAATTCACGATAGTCCTGATTTGAAACTTCTGTTTCGTCCATATAAAACGAAGCTACAGTAACTCTTCGGGGATAATTGTCGTTGCGGTACATAACGTCCTGCTCAACACGACCCATAGTAAACGTACCACCCTGAACAAAAACTAAACCCGGTCCGGCTTCCTGCTCGTATCCCGAAATATTTGGAATATTTCCGGTCTCTTCAGCATTGTATTCCCAACCAGTAGTTCGTGATGAATCTCCTTTGCCTCCTATTCCGAATAATCCACATCCGGAAACGAATGCAGCTAAGGCAATAAAAACGAATGGTTTTAATCTTTTAAAATTCATTGTTTGTATAAATTTTCTCATCGACACAAATATAACTAATTTGTTCAATTCTTATTGTTCAGTCTTTTCAATTATTTTATTCTTCATTTAAGAAGGATGTTAATATCTTTGGCACTATTCGGTGTTAAACCGTGGTTGGTTTGTGGCTTTATTTGCAATATTTGAATGCGGTATCCGTTTACAAGCTTATATTATTGACCGTATTTTATGAATAAATATACACTTCTATTATTTGTTTTTTTGCTCGGCTTTGCTGTTAACGATGTGCATAACGAGATTATTGTACTCAGCTGGCAGGAAAATCCGGGTAGCCGCGACGGAGAAGTATTAGAATTTTTTGAGAATGCTGATATATCGGGCGATCTGGCACATCTGGCTTTGCCTGTTTATACCCGGCTTTATAAGCTTGAAAATCCAAATAAAATACTTCGGTTTAGTATCAGGAATCCCGTTTTTGAGGAGGTGAGTGACAGTATAAAGAAACTGTTAGCTGTTGAAATTCCATCAGAACTACAAGTTACTACATCTGTTTTGCAGTCGGGGAACGAAAAAAAAATTGAACTTCAGATCATTCCGCTGAAAGAAGAGAACGGTAAAATTTACCGGTTAAAAAGTTTTGAATTACGCGATGCTCCCGATGTTTATAAAAAGTCAGTTCAAACCATAAATTGGAAATCAGAGTCCGTTCTGGCAACGGGTGATTGGGTAAAAATCCGTGCAACAGGAAAAGGGATTTACAAGATACCCCATTCGAGATTAATGGATTGGGGATTTTCAGATCCTGCGCAGGTTGGTGTATTTGGAAGCGGAGGAAAAATACAATCGGAAGATCCTGGCGAGATTGATTACGATGATTTGGAAGAGTGTGCTGTGTGGACAGCCAGTAATAATGGCGAGCAGTGTTTGTTCTTTTATGCACCCGGAATTACCGAATGGGATTTAAACACTTCAGGAATTTTTTCACATCGTTCGAATGAATATACCACGCAGGGATATTTCTTCCTGGGAAACACGGGAACTCCTAAACAGCCCGAAACACTTGACAATGTTTCAGATGAAATAACCCATTCAACATCAACGTTTGATTGCCTCGACCTGATAGAATATGAAAAATACAACTTGCTGGAACTGGGATCAGGGAAGCGCTGGTTTGGCGACCGGTTTACCAATGGCGGATCAAAAAACTACACTTTTACGATTTCTGATCCTGCAGAAGGTTCGACAGCCAAATTAACAGTTAGCGGTGCTGCGCGATCGTTTCGGTCGTCGAATTTTTCGGTTGCTGCCGAAGGAGCAGAAGCCGGAACGGTATCATTCAGAAGTGTTGACACCGGTGAAACATACGGTATTTATGCCGATTCGGAAACAGCAACGATGGATGTGGGCTTATCGGAAGGCGAGCAGGAGATTCGGGTGACCTACAATGCCGCGAACAGCAGTGCCGAAGCGTGGCTCGATTATATAGAGCTGAACTACCGGAGAAACATTGTTGCAGGTGATTCTCCTTTGTTTTTCAGGGATTCGGAATCGGTTGGAGTAGGTAATATTGTTGAGTTTAAGATTGCAAATGCAGAAGATGCTACTAAAGTATTGGACGTTTCAGACATTAACAATGCAAAAGAAATAAATGCGGTGCTCAATGGTACCGAGTTGCGATTTAAACAGGAGGCCTCGGAATTAAAAGAATACGTGGTTTTTAATACTTCCGGAACTTTCCCCGAACCTGTATTTGTTGAGGATATTGAGAACCAGAATCTACACGCCATAAATACACCGGAGTTTCTAATCATTTCGCACAGTAATTTTATGAGCTCTGCCGAAGAACTGGCCGATTTTCATCGAACACAGGATGGAATGAGCGTGGAGGTGGTTGATGTAAATGCTATTTATAACGAATTCAGCTCGGGAAGTAAAAGTGCCACCGGAATCAGGAATTTTATAAAAATGATTTACGACCGGGGGAATACATTAAAATATGTATTGCTTTTTGGCGACGGTAGTTACGATAACCGAAATATAACCGGAAGCGGACTGAACTTTATCCCCACTTATCAGTCGGCGAATTCGCTTGATCCGCTAAATTCATTTGTAAGCGACGATTATTTTGTAATGCTCGATGCCGGAGAAAGATTATCCTATGGCTCTATCGATCTGGGTATTGGACGAATTCCTGCATCAACGGTTTACCAGGCGCAGCTGGTGGTTGATAAAATAAAACGATATTACGAACCGGAAGCTTTGGGCGACTGGCGAAATGTGGTTTGTATGATCGGCGATGATGGAGATACCGGAATTCACATGCGTCAGTCGGAGCAAATTGCCGATACACTCAATCGAAATCATGGAGAATTTATTACCGATAAAATATTTTTTGATGCTTACAACGAGGATGTTACGCCGGCTGGCGAACGTTACCCAGATGTAAATGCCGCAATAAACGAAAGGGTAGAAGAAGGGGTACTGATTCTTAATTATATCGGGCATGCCAATAATAGTTTTCTGGCGCACGAACATGTATTGGAAAAAGGTGACATTAACTCGTGGTCTAACCGAAATCAGCTGCCAATTTTTGTAACAGCTACCTGTGAGTTCAGTCGTTTTGATGCTGATGAAACCTCGGCCGGCGAGGAAGTGCTGATGAATCCAAACGGTGGCGGTATCGGGCTGTTTTCTACTACTCGTGTGGTAACTTCGGGAGCGAACTTTTTGCTGAGCCGCAGTTTTTACCGTTTTATCTTTGCCAAAGACGAGAATGGTGAGCATTACCGCATGGGCGATGTTATGCGTCTCGCCAAATCGAACCTGGCCAATGGAATTAATAAACGCAACTTTTCGTTGCTCGCCGATCCGGCATTAAAACTTTCGTATCCGAAATACCAGGTGATAACCACTTCAATAAATGGCGCCGATGCAACAAGCAGCCCCGATACGATTGGTACACTCGAAAAAATTACCATCGAAGGTTATGTGGCCGATTATTTCGATAAGCGGATAGATGACTTTAACGGCGAGATAACGCACACGGTTTACGATAAGGAAATAGATATGACAACGCTTGGAAATGGAGACGACAACAGGCCGTTGACGTTTCAGGTGCAGAATAACATTATCTACTCGGGAACGACCACAGTTACCAACGGAAATTTCAGCTTTAGTTTTGTGGTGCCCAAAGATATTTCATATAAAATTGGCTCGGGAAAAATTATGTATTACGCCCAAAATGGCGAAGAGGATGCACACGGCGCGTTTACAAATTTTAGTATTGGTGGCGAAGGATCGAACATTGCCGATAACAGCGGACCTGAAATTCAACTTTACCTGGATTCAGAAGATTTTCAGTCGGGCGATAAAACCGGTAAGAACCCAACGCTGCTGGCATATTTGTCGGACGAAAACGGCATCAATACAGTTGGAACCGGAATCGGACATGATATTACAGCGGTGATCGACAACGATTATTCAAAAGTGTACGTGCTTAACAATTATTACCAGGCCGAAAAAGATGACTACACAAGTGGCTCATTACAATTTCCGTTAAACAATCTTTCGGTTGGAAAGCATACCTTGTCGTTAAAAGCATGGGATGTTGCCAATAATTCAACGGAGGTGGAAATTGAGTTTGAGGTTACCGGCGATTTTATCATCAACGAAATAAGTAATTATCCGAACCCGATAACGGATTATACCTATTTTGTAATCGGGCACAACCAGGCAGGCGAAAGCTTTTCGGCAGTTTTCGACATTTATAACATCAACGGTAAACTTATCGATCAGTTTGAAACGGAGATCAGCTCGAACGGAAGCACTACCAATCCGGTGCGCTGGGATCTGTCAGAATCAAAAATTCCGCTTACGCAAGGTGTATATATATACCAGGTTTTTCTGAAAAACAACGAAGGGGTAATTGCTTCTAAGTCAGGCAAATTACTGGTGATGTAATAATTTTTCGCTTTCAGTAAAATTTTTCTTCAAAAGCTGCGTTTTCATTCTTGTATGCTTACAAGCTACAGCAAAAAGAAATGCTACACCCGGAATGAAAGTATTCAGGGTACAGATTTAACCTATTGTTGCAAAGACAAATGTTATATCTTTGCACGCTCAATTTTTAAAAGTATGATTAAATTAATACGAATTTTATTTGTGGTGGCGCTGGTTGCCATGGTAAGTAAAAATGTACAGGCCCAGACAGTTTCGGGTGCCAATACGATAACCACCGCCGTTCCGTTTTTGGCGATTACGCCTGATTCGCGCGCCGGAGGTATGGGTGATGCCGGAGTGGGTACCACAGCCGATGTAAACTCGCAGCACTGGAACCCGGCAAAGTATGTTTTTATGGAGAGCGAAATTGGAGTTGGCTTATCGTATTCGCCATGGTTGCGTAACCTGGTTGATGACATCAACCTGGCTTACCTGACAGGATACAAAAAACTGGATGATGTGCAGAGTCTTAGTGCTTCACTGCGTTATTTTGCGCTTGGCGACATATTAACGATGAATGATCAGGGAGAGCAGGGAATTCAGCTGAATCCAAACGAATTTGCAATAGATTTTGGTTACTCTCGTTTGTTGAGTGATGTTTTTTCGGGTGCGGTTGCCATACGTTACATTCGTTCCGACCTTACCGGTGGGCAACTTGTAAATGGTGTTGCTTCTCAAGCGGGTAACTCGTTTGCGGCTGATGTGGCTTTTTATTATTATAACGAATTCAGTGCGGGTCGACAAGACAATATTTTTGCTGCCGGTATTAATATTCAGAATATTGGTTCAAAAATATCTTATACAGATGGAACGGTAAAAGATTTTATTCCAACCACGCTGAAGCTGGGTGCATCATACACCATGGAGCTCGACGATTACAACTCGTTTGCTTTTGCAGTTGAAGCCAATAAATTATTAGTGCCAACGCCGAATGACTCGCTTTACAGTGATGGTGCTGTAATTTCCGGAGGAATTGGGTCTGATATTGGTGTTATCGAAGGTATTTTCAAATCGTTTGGCGATGCGCCGGGCGGATTTAAAGAAGAGATGCAGGAAATTACCTGGTCGGTAGGTGTTGAGTACTGGTATAACCAACAGTTTGCTTTGCGCGCCGGTTATTTCTACGAGAATGAAAACAAAGGTAACCGCCAGTTTATTACTGCAGGTGCCGGTTTAAAAATGAATGTTTTTGCGCTCGACTTCTCGTACCTGTTGCCAACACAACGTAACCACCCGTTGGAAAATACGCTGCGTTTCTCACTGGCGTTTGATATTGACGCATTTAGTAGCCAACGCTGATGGATTTCAGAATTGGACAAGGATATGATGTTCACCGTTTAGCCGAAGGAGAAACCTTGTGGTTAGGCGGTGTTCTTATTCCCCACTGTAAGGGAACAGTAGCACATTCTGATGGCGATGTGCTGATACACGCCATTTGCGATGCCATGCTGGGTGCGCTTAAATTGCGCGATATTGGGACACATTTCCCTGATACCGCTGCCGAATTCAAGAATATCGACAGTAAAATTCTGCTGAAAAAGTCGTACGAGCTGGTAAAACAGAAGGGATACGAAATTGTAAATATCGATTCTACTGTGCAGGCGCAACAACCAAAATTAAAACCGCATATTCCGGCGATGGAACAATGTATGGCCGATGTGCTGGAAATCGATGTTGACCGCGTGTCGGTGAAGGCTACAACTACCGAAACGCTTGGTTTCGAAGGCCGCGAAGAAGGGATGTCGGTTAATGCGGTGGTACTTTTAAAACGTATGTAAATGAGCAAACGCACACTTGTTATCGGTGCCAGCGAAAACCCGGCACGATACTCCAACAAAGCAATTCATGCCCTTCGTCGGAATGAACACGAGGTGATAGCACTGGCCAAACGAAAAGGATTGGTTGACGATGTTGCTATTGAAACAGCTTTCCCGGAAAAGGAAGAAATACATACTGTTACACTTTATGTGGGACCACAGCATCAGCCTGAGTATTATACCAATATAATTGATCTGAATCCGCAACGTGTTATTTTTAACCCGGGAACAGAAAATCCGGAATTTGCCGAAAAACTGGAAGCCAACGGAATTGAAGCCGAAGAAGCTTGCACATTGGTATTGTTAAGTATTGGGGCATATTAACCTATCAGAAATATGCGGCATCCTGCATCCAGTATCAAGCATTCTGTACCATGTTCAAAGAAATAAAATCATTAGAAGAGTTTATTGCACTGAAAGAAGAGCAGGCTGCTGTTCTTGCTTATTTCTCAACCGATGCCTGTTCGGTGTGTAAAGTGCTAAAACCAAAAGTGGAGGAAATGGCAACGGCCAGGTTCCCGAAAATGCAGCTGGTTTACATTAAATCGGATGTGTTGCCCGATGTGGCTGCCCAAAACAGCGTTTTTACCGCGCCAACAATCGTGGTGTTTTTCGATAGCCGCGAAACCATTCGAAAAAGTCGCGCCTTTAGTGTTGGAGAACTTCAGGATGAAATTGGGCGCTATTATTCGATGCTCTTTGATTAGCTTCAGCGGTGAAGTATAATTCTCAAAATGTACTGACTACGATGCTCTGCCACTTTAATCTTTAGCAATTGTACTTAGTACGATGCTTCAGTTATGCGGTTTTCTCTAATCGTACTCAGTACGATGGGCCATTCTCAGAGTTTTTCTCAATCGTACTCAGTACGTTTCATTACTACCACAGTTTTCACTGATCGTACTCAGTACGTTTCATCACTACCACAGTTTTCACCGATCGTACTCAGTACGTTCCTCCAATTCATAATGAATTACGGAACATGCTTGTTTATAAAGTGAGCCTATTTAAAGAGACCATCCAGCAGTTCATCATCAGCTTCTTCTGGTAAAGTAACTTTCAAATCCGGATTTTCTTTCATAGCCTGCTCAATGGCAAAACGTGCCGGTTTGTTACGAGCCCAGCTGCGGCGCGAAATGCCGTTGTTTACGTCCCAGTGCAACATCATTTTCAGGCGTTCTTCTGCTTCGGGCGATCCATCAATGGTCATTCCAAAGCCACCGTTTATAACTTCGCCCCAGCCAACACCGCCGCCGTTGTGCAACGAAATCCATGTAGCGCCGCGGAATCCGTCGCCAACAAAGTTCTGCACGGCCATATCGGCTGTAAACGACGAACCATCATAAATATTTGAAGTTTCGCGGTACGGCGAATCGGTGCCCGACACATCGTGATGATCGCGCCCCAGAACAATGGGTGCAGAGATGCGTCCGTCGGCAATCGCATCGTTAAATGCTTTGGCAATTTTTGTCCGGCCGTTGCAATCTGCATATAAAATTCGCGCTTGCGAACCCACCACCAGTTTGTTTTTTCCGGCTTCTTTTATCCAGTGAATATTGTCTTCCATCTGGCCTGTTATTTCATCCGGAGCTGAGGCAGCGATTTCAGTTAAAACTTCTGCTGCAATTTTATCAGTAGTTTCCAAATCCTCTGCTTTTCCCGATGTACACACCCAGCGGAAAGGGCCAAACCCATAATCGAAAAACAGCGGTCCCATTATGTCCTGAACGTACGACGGGTATTTAAATTTGCCATTGGTTTTTGTAACATCGGCACCGGCTCGGCTGGCTTCCAGCAAAAATGCATTGCCGTAATCCCAGAAATACATGCCGTTTTTAGTCAGTTTATTCACTGCAGCTACATGTCGGCGGAGGGTTTTATAAACTTCTTCTTGAAACTGTTCCGGATTTTCGGCCATCATTTTATTCGAATCCTCGAAGCTCAGTCCGGCCGGGTAATAACCTCCTGCAAACGGATTGTGCAACGATGTTTGATCCGATCCCAGTTCAATAGAAATATTTTCCTCAGCCAGTTTTTCCCATAAATCAACAATGTTCCCCTGATAGGCGATTGAAATGGCTTCTTTGTTTTTACGGGCTTTTAGTGCACGGGCGATTAATTCGTTCAGGTCGGTATAAACTTCATCTACCCAACCCTGACTGTGGCGAACTTCTACCGCTTTCGGATTCACTTCGGCAACAATACAAACCATTCCGGCAATTACCGTTGCTTTTGGTTGAGCTCCCGACATACCCCCAAGGCCGCTGGTAACAAATATTTTTCCGCCAAAATCGCCGGGCGAGTGCAGACGGGCAGCATTCATAACCGTAATTGTGGTACCGTGCACAATTCCTTGCGGACCAATGTACATGTACGATCCGGCTGTCATTTGACCATATTGAGAAACACCAAGAGCATTCATACGTTCGTAATCGTCGCGGCCCGAATAATTAGGGATAACCATGCCGTTGGTAACCACAACGCGCGGTGCATTTTTGTGCGACGGGAATAAACCCATTGGGTGACCGGAATACATAACCAGCGTTTGTTCGTCGCTCATTTCAGCCAGGTATTTCATAGTAAGCAAATACTGCGCCCAGTTTTGAAAAACCGCACCATTTCCACCGTAGGTGATCAGTTCGTGCGGATGTTGTGCCACGGCATAATCCAGGTTGTTTTGTATCATTAGCATAATTGATGCAGCCTGTTTCGATTTGGCCGGGTATTCATCAATGGGGCGTGCATACATTTTATAGTCGGGGCGAAAACGGTACATATAAATACGCCCGAATGTTTCAAGCTCATTCAAAAACTCGGGGGCGAGCACCTCGTGAAATTTTGCAGGGAAGTAGCGCAAGGCATTTTTTAACGCCAGCTTTTTTTCATTCGCCGATAATATGTCCTTTCTTTTGGGGGCGTGGTTAATGTTGGTTTCATAGGCTTTCGGCAATGGAAGTTTGTCCGGTATCCCTTGTAGAATAGCTGTTTTAAAATCTGCTAAATTCATGGTGCCTCTGCTTTAATCTTAATTATTTCGAAATACAACGGCAAATTATCGCCTTTCCCCGAATTTACTTCTGATATTTCACACCTTTTGAAAATATTTGCAGTTATTGTATACGTATAAGGGAAAACAAATAATAATTGAATAGATGAAAAGATTTAGAATTGTATTAATAGCGTTAGTAAGTGTAGTTTTATTTTCGAGTTGTGGTTACAACAAAATGGTGGAAATGGATGAGCAGGTAACTGCTTCGTGGGCGCAGGTTGAAAACGTATACCAGCGTCGTGCTGATCTGATTCCGAACCTTGTAAATACCGTAAAAGGTTATGCCGAGCATGAGCAGGAAACGCTTACCGGCGTTATTGAAGCACGCTCGAAAGCTACTTCTGTAAATATCGATCCTGCGAACCTGAATCCTCAGACTATTCAGCAATTTAACCAGGCGCAGGAAGGACTTTCTTCTGCTTTAAGTAAATTAATGGTAGTTGTTGAACGTTATCCGGATTTAAAAGCCAACCAGAATTTTATGGAATTACAGGCGCAGCTCGAAGGCACTGAAAACCGGATTGCTGTGGAACGTCGTAAATTCAACCAAACCACACAATCGTACAATGCCTATATCCGGAAATTTCCAAGGGTAATTTATGCCGGTTGGTTCGGTTTCGAAAAGAAAACCTATTTCGAAGCGCAGCAAGGTGCAGAACAAGCTCCTGAAGTACAGTTTTAATTGTTTTGCAAAGGTATGTTATGCTGTCCGTTAGTTGACGGATTCAGCAGCTCGCAAGTGAAGGAGATAGCATCCTTTTCAAATGCGGTAATTACAAAAAGGAAACGAAATTATGGGAGTTCAAAAATATTTTAGCGAAGCAGGAAAACTGCAAATTACCAACGCCATTCGGGTGGCTGAAACCAATACCTCGGGAGAAATAAGGGTGCACATTGAAAAACATTGTAAAGAAGATGTCTTGGATCGTGCTGCTTACCTTTTCGAAAAGTTGGAAATGCATAAAACCGAATTACGCAACGGTGTGCTTTTTTACCTGGCGGTTGAGGATAAAAAGTTTGCGATTTTAGGCGATGGAGGAATTAACCAAAAGGTGGCTGACGATTTCTGGGAAAGCACCAAAGAAGTGGTTATTGCCAAATTAAAAGAGGGTAAGTATGCCGAAGCTTTAGCCGATGGAATTATTATGGCAGGCGAACAGTTAAAAACACATTTTCCTTACCAGGATGATGACGTGAATGAATTATCAGACGAGATTTCGTTTGGAAAATAAAAATCACTGTTCCGCTTTTTCTCCCCTAGTAAGAAAAGCGGATGGATAGCAGAGGGGGTAAATTAAAAAGATTATGAAACGAACAATAATATTACTAATTGCAGTTATCGTAAGCGCCACAAGCGTTTTGGCACAAATACCCGAACGTCCGCAACCGGCACGTTTGGTAAACGATTTTGCCAATATTTTAAGCGATGGCGAAAAGCAAAACATGGAAAATGCCCTGGAACAGTTTGCACGAAAAACTTCCACACAAATTGTTGTGGTAACGGTTCCTGATCTCGAAGGATATGATCGTGCTGATTATGCCCAACGACTGGGCGAAAACTGGGGAGTTGGACAAAAAGGCAATGATAATGGTTTGGTGGTTTTGGTAAAACCAAAGGTTGGTAACAGCAGGGGGCAGGTATTTATTGCAACGGGCTACGGACTTGAAGGTGTGTTACCCGATGCCATTTTAAATACCACCATCGTTAACGAGGAAATGATTCCGCGCTTTAAACAGGAAGACTATTTTGGCGGTTTAGCGGCTGGATTAAACGTGATTATGGATATCACCCGTGGCGAATATACCGCAGAAAATTATCAGGAAAAGGTTAACGCCGGTGGCAGTGCCGGAATTCCCTTTGGAATCATCTTTTTTATTCTGCTGATAACCTTATTCGGCAGACGCCGGAGAGGTCGGTTTTACTCACCGGGCAGAAGTTTACCATTCTGGTTAGCTATGGGAATGATGTCGGGTAGTCATCGTTCATCCGGCTCGTTTGGAAACTTTTCGTCGGGTAGCGGAAGTTTCGGTGGCGGAGGCTTCGGTGGTTTTGGTGGCGGAAGCTTTGGCGGCGGAGGCGCCGGTGGAAGCTGGTAAGAGAAATTCATTTTTCGTTACATAAATAACAATGTTCAAATTTGATGAAGTCGTTTCTGAAGGAGCGGCTTTTTTCATTTTAGGGATTTTGGCAGTCGGTGTTAGGCAATTATAACCCCGGTTTTAAGCAGGCTTGCGCAGCCAATTTCGAAAATCATCATACATAAATGCTGCTTTTGTCGACTGCGATTAGGCAAAAAATAGTGCTGGCCCTCAAACGTATCTGCTACATTTGTATCATACAAACCCGTTTTATACAAACTCTTAATAACAGAGTCGATCAAAAGAAGCATAGATGCAATGAAGAAAAAATCCCGGAGTGGACGCCGGGATTTTTTTATGCGCGGAATTTTAAAGTATTCTTTTTAAACATCCTGCAAAAAAAAGCCGGTTCAAAAATCTTGAACCGGCTTTTTTAAAATAATATCTTAATGCTTAGTCTGCAATATCTTCCACTACGTTAATATTC
>NZ_JBFHGM010000051.1:0-23166 GCF_041583095.1 Draconibacterium sp. | reverse complement strand
TGCCCCAAAACAAAACCGGTACTTCCCAGAAACCACAAAAGAACGCCAAGAAATACCGGTTTTATTTTTATCATCTTACAAAAGATTATTTTCTGTTCGAGAAATATTTCATGAATTGTGAGCGTTCGTAAACCATCGGATCGGGGATGTTTTTATACGATAGACGACCTCTGAAATCTTCTATCTTTTTAAAGTTCCACTTCTTCATAAAAGCAGTTAAATCGTCTAACATTCCGGTAACAACTTGCGCACCATTAACATACAGCGTAGAACAAAGTTGCGCCACCTGTGCACCGGCCAGCAATTGTTTAATTACTGCATTTCCATCGTGAATTCCTGTTGAGGCGGCAATATCCAAATGCGTAACCGACGAAGAAACAATACCCACCCAGCGTAACGAACGACGCAGATCGGATGGAGAACTAAAAACTTCAGAGGCTACCAGCTCCAGTTTCTCCAGGTTGATATCGGGTTCGTAAAAACGGTTAAACATTACCACCCCGGCAGCACCATTGGCTTTTAGCTTGTCGGCCATACCTATAATATTGCTGTGGTTTAAACCAAATTTAACCGACACCGGAATAGTCACTTCGCTTTTTACCTTCTCAAGAACATCAAGGTAAAGCTGTTCTATCATTCCCGGCTTTTCATGACGGTCAGTCGGCAAATAGAAAATATTCAGTTCGATGGCATCGGCACCGGCCTCTTCAAAATCTTTGGCAAAAGTGGTCCACTCTTTCGACGACACACAATTGATACTGGCAATAATCGGTACATCAACGGCTTCCTTTGCTTTTTTTACCAGCTCAAGATGTTTGGTTACCGTATTATCGCGCATGTAATTTTTGATGTAATCTTCGGCCTCGGGGTAGGCAACATTCTGTTGGTCTTTGGCCAGCATATTGGTTACCTCGTTGTTTATCTGCTCTTCGAAAATCGATTTCAGCACAATAGCGCCAATACCGGCATCGGCAAGTTCTTTAATTTTTTCAACCGAACTGGTTAATCCCGAGCTGGCTGCCACTAATGGGTTTTTCAGTTTTAGCCCAAGGTATGTAGTTTCTAAATTTGCCATAATAAAAGTTTATAGTTTGCAGAAATGGGTTTTAGTTTTCCTATTTCGAGGTACCCTACCCATTTTTTATTTCAATAAATCTGTCTGTTTCAATAATTTCGTGCTCCAAATATTTTGCTTCCCACCCGAATCATTGTGCTCCCCTCTTCAATGGCACTCGGATAATCGTCGGACATGCCCATTGAAATCTCGGTAAAAAATTTGGAATCGGAAAAGTATTTATTTTTCAGTGAATTAAAAATACTTCTTAACATGCGAAATTCATTCCGAACCTGATCTTTATCGTCAGTGTATGTAGCCATTCCCATCACTCCAACAACCCGTACCTTTGTTAGCTGTTTAAACGCATCGGACGACAATAAAACATCGGCCTCATCAGGCGACAAACCAAACTTGGTGAGCTCTTTGGCAATATGAAACTGAAGCAACACATCGATTGTCCGATTGTTTTTAATGGCCTCTTTATTGATGGTTTTTAAGAGTTTAATGGAATCGACACCGTGAATAAGCGAAATGAAAGGAGCAATATATTTTACCTTGTTGGATTGCGGATGACCAATAAAATGCCACTCGATATCTTTGGGCAGTTCTTCGTATTTTTTGGTTAAATCCTGCACTTTGTTTTCGCCAAAAATGCGTTGACCAGCGTTGTAGGCTTCCAAAATATCCCCGTTAGGTTTTGTTTTTGAAACAGCGACCAGACGTACATTCTCAGGCAAACTTTCTGTAATTTCTTTTATATTTTTCCCAATATCCATTCCTCGCACGAATTTGACGTAAAAATAGAAATAAAGTTGGAAACCCTTCAATTATCGCGGTTCAAAGTTGAAACAGAAAGTATCGTGCTTTTTAATATTTTTGCAGCACAGCATGAAAGAAAGCAAAACGATAATAGCGGAAATGAATGAACTGGGCCGCAGGAACGAGGCCTTTGTTTTTGTGATCGATTTTGACGGCACAAAAGCAAAGCTCTTCAGGCCCGACGAAACGGACAAAATATGGTGGCAGGCAAATGAGCAATCGAATTATGCCCGGCCGGTAACCGAAAAAAAAGAAATAAAATGGGAAACTGAACCGGTTTCATTCAGCCATTATAAAAAGGGATTTGATCTTGTTCAGCAGCACATTCACAACGGCGATACGTATTTGCTGAACTATACGCAGCCTACAAGGGTAAAAACCAACCTCTCGCCGGAGGAAATCTTTCACCACAGCGAAGCACGTTATAAGGTGCTGCTAAAAAATGAGTTTGTGTGTTTTTCTCCCGAGATTTTTGTGCAGATCGATTCCGGAAAAATCTCGTCGTACCCGATGAAAGGAACAATGGACGCCTCGTTGCCCAATGCCAAAGAACGAATTTTGAACGACTCGAAAGAGCTGGCCGAGCACAACACCATTGTAGATTTGATACGAAACGACCTGAGTTTGGTAGCTGAAAATGTAACTGTTGAAAAATTTCGTTACCTGGAGCGGCTAAAAACCAACCAGCGCGATTTATGGCAGGTAAGCTCGAAAATAAGCGGCGATCTGCCACAAAACTACACGGAGCAAATTGGCGAAATTCTATTTAAAATGCTGCCTGCCGGATCGATTTGTGGCGCGCCAAAAAAGAAAACCGTGGAGATTATTAAAGCGGCCGAAAACTACGAGCGTGGTTTTTACACCGGCATTTTTGGCTATTTCGACGGGCACAATCTCGACAGCTGTGTGCTGATTCGCTACATTGAAACGCATGGTGACGAGTTGATATACAAAAGCGGCGGCGGAATAACTTTTTTAAGCAATGCCGAAAGCGAATATGAAGAAATGGTGAAGAAGGTCTATATTCCGGTTTTTAGGAAGGATTGAGGGGCTGAGGAATTGAAGGACTGAAGGACTGAGGGACTGAAGGAGTGGATTGTGAATGCTTTAATGCGGAAGTGCTTTAATGCTCCAATAGAGAAATTGTTAAATTGATAAATTGTTGAATTGTAACGTTGCCACTGCTATTTGGCATTTGCCTATTACTCGCAACTCGGGTCTCATAGCTTGTAACTTGAAGCTTGTAACTTGATACTCGCAGCTGGTAGCTCGCGGCTCGTAGCTAAAAAAACTATGCAATTACTTGAAACCATAAAATGTAAAGACGGGAGACTGTATAACCTGAAATATCACCAGGCGCGGTTTGATGTGGCCCGGATGAAATACTTTCCAAATGCGCCAAAGCTAAAGCTGGAAGAGCTAATTGTAATTCCGGAGACCTGCAAAGAAGGGCTTTTCCGCTGTCGGGTGGTTTATGCCGAACAGGTGGAAAAGATCGAGTTCCTGCCTCACCAATATCGTTCCATCAACAGCATCCGTCTGATTGAAGATAACAGCATTGAATACAGATGTAAATACACCGACCGCCAACAGCTGCAACATTTATACGAGCAGCGCGGCGATTGCGACGATATCCTGATCGTACAAAACAATTGTATTGCCGACAGCTTTACGGCCAACCCAATATTTTTCGATGGGCAGAAATGGTGGACACCCGACACTCCCCAGCTTCCCGGAACACAACGTGCACGACTGCTGGCCGAAAACAAAATTTCAGTTTGCCGCATTACCGTTAACGACCTAAACAAGTACAAAAAAATTGGTTTGATAAACGCCCTGCAGGATATGGACGATATGCCGGTGTTGCCGGTTGAAAGTATTAGCTACTAAAGATCCGCAAATCACTTTTCCACAGCACAAATCTCTCCTGCTCAAATAAGGGTTCAACTTCTGCAAGAAAGGTGCTAAAATTGGGCAATCCGCGTTGAACTTGTTTTGTGGTATCCGGTCCAACCCCAACAAACATTTGCTTTAACTCATTGGCCCGCACTATGGCAGCATCAACAAACTGATTTTTCTTTAAAGCCTTCATATATTGGTAAAGCAACCCGGGAACAGGCACTGCATACAAATAGCCGGGCTGTACATTTGTGCGGTAGATGCTTTTAAATGCCTCTTCCGCCTTTTCCAGTTTGCCGGCAAAAACCAAAGCCATTGCCAGGCTGTACCAGTCGTGGCGGTAGTTTCCTGTTCGGCAAGCGTTTTCCAGATACTCCAGGCTTTCTTCGTATTTCTTACGTTTGTAAAGCGCTAATCCACACAGCCGGTTGGCCCGGAAATTTATTTCCTTATTTCGTGAATTTACCAATGCTTGCCCAAGCTTTATTGCCTCCTGGTATCTTCCGCAATTTAAAGCATGCTCTGCCTTATTTAAACGTTGGTTTTTAAACAGCACTAAATGCATCTGCGTAACTTCTTCTACAATAATAAAAATCTAAAAACGGAGGATTCAAATGAAATAATCTTACCATTCAAATGTAAGCGATTCTCCTTTTGCCAAATCAATTTCTTTTTCTTTTCCCTGGCAAACCAGCATTGTACTGCCGCCGGCTTTGGCCAAAACAGTAACGGTATTTAATTTTCCTTCGCTCCAGTTCATTGAAATTTCGTAACCGCCACGTGCACAAATTCCGTTAACGGAACCAGTCGGCCATGCGTCGGGTAAAGCAGGTAATAAATCAATGCGGTTTTGGTGCGACTGCATCAACATTTCGATAACTCCTGCAGAACCTCCAAAGTTACCGTCAATTTGGAATGGCGGATGTGCATCGAACAAATTCGGGTAAGTTCCCCCACCCTGGCTGTATTGTGTTTCAGTACCTGACGGATCGACATAACTCAATAATTCGCGGTACATTTTGTAGGCGTGATTACCGTCGAGCAAACGCGCCCACAGGTTTATACGCCAGCCTTTCGACCAGCCCGTTGTTTCATCGCCTTTAATTTCGAGCGTTGTTTTGCAGGCTTCAGCCAACTCCGGAGTTTCGTCAGGAGTTATATGATTGCCCGGGTGTAAACCAAACAAATGCGACTGGTGACGGTGTTTCGGTTCGGCATCTTCCCAATCGTAATACCACTCCTGCAGGTTGCCCTTTTTTCCAATCCGGTAAGGATACATTTTTGCCAGCGCCTGTTCCATCTCTTTTCTGAAATCTGCGTCCACATTCAGAACTTTCGAAGCCTGAATGGTCTGTAAAAAACATTCTCTGATCATCGCAAGGTCTGCTGTTCCACCATAAAGTGTAGCTCCGCGATAACCTTTATCGGTTATATATTTGTTCTCGGGCGAGGTAGACGGCGAAGTGATCAAATTGCCATTTTTATCTTCGACCATCCAGTTTAAACAAAATTCAGCTGCACCTTTCATCAATGGATAACCTTCGTTTTTCAGGAAATCAACATCCTGGGTAAACTGGTAGTGTTCCCACAAATGAGTCGACAACCACGGTCCGCTCATATTCCAGCATGCCCACACCGGATCGCCTTCTCCGAAACCTCCAACAGGATTGCTCATGGCCCAGATATCTGAATTATGACAGGATGCCCAGCCCTTATCAACACCATAAAATGTTTTTGCCGTGATAGCTCCGGTTTTTGCCACATTGCCAATAAACGACAACAGGGGGCGGTGCATTTCGCTCAGGTTGCCGGTTTCAGCCATCCAGTAATTTTCTTCCACGTTAATATTCATGGTGTAATTACTGCTCCATGGCGGTTGCAGGTGCGGATTCCAAAGCCCCTGCAGGTTGGCCGGTACTCCCGCGGTTCGCGAACTGGCAATCAGCAAGTAACGTCCGTACTGAAAATACAGCACTTCCAGGTTTTTATCCTCGGCTCCACCAAAATATCTTTTTAATCGCTCGTCGGTAGGTAATTCCGGCGCTGTGGTTTCTCCCAAATCGAGCTGAACGCGATTCATTAAGGCCTTGAAATCGGCAACATGTGATTCTTCAATTTCGACAACGCCTTTTTTATCCGCGTCATTCAACTGTTTTTGCGCAATGGCTTTGTTGTCCAAACCTTCTTTGGCAGGATCTTTATCAAAACCGTTAAAACTGGTGGCTATCGATACGTAAAGTACGGCGTCACTTGCTCCTGAAACCGTTAACACACTATCAGTATACATGGAGTTTCCAGCGTCGCTTTCCACTTTCATATAAGTTGAAAAGCGGGTGCCACGGTTTTCATCAAATTTAATTGGCTCCTCATCTCCGGCATGGTAAACCGGCAGCGCCTGATACGGCGCATATCCTTCCACCTTTAACACATCGTTGTCTGCGGATGTACTATAGCGCAACTGACTATCGAATTTAACAGCAAAGTTCAGAGCATCTTTTTTATCGGCGCTTAGTTTCACCACCATAATCTGATCGGGATACGAAACAAAATATTCGCGTTTATAAGTAACACCATCCACCTGGTACGATGTTGTTGAAACCGCCTTGTCGATATCCAACTGCCGATGGTAATTTTCCACATTCCCATTGTGCTGAAAATCCAAAAACAAGGTACCCAGCGGCGCATACGATTGAGAATATTTCCCCATCAGGTTGTGATTGAGTTTATCTGCCAACTCATAATTTTCGTTAGTCAACGCCACACGTATTTCAGGTATAAATTTGTAGGCCTCGGGATTCATATACGGATCAACCGGCTCGCCCGACCAGAGCGTTATATCATTCAGGTAAATTTTATCCGACTCCACACCGCCAAAAACAGAAGCTCCCATTTTACCATTTCCAAGCACCAGGCTTTCTTCGAAATAGGTGGCCGGTTTATCGTACCACAAAACATGCGTTGAAGTAGCTTTTTCTCCAGCCGATTCGCTACTGCACGACTGGCTTAAAACCAGCAAACCAAGCAGTAGGAAATTTAAAAGATGGTTGAGTCGATTCATAGGTTTATAAATTTTTCAGAATAGTTAATTTACACTTTGTAGTTAGTCAAGATATACAAAATAATTGATATCGCTAAAATAATAAAAAAAGGCCCTGCAAAAATGCAGAGCCCGTTAACCTATCCTTGTTTTTTGAAAAACTTACTCAGAAAAAACAGGGAGTCGATTGGTTTAGTATCGACTCCCTTGTGGTATTAGGTATTAGTTGGTTTGGGTGTTATTTTCCAAATCTTACAATTAATAACCTGTATTTTGCGTCAAACTTGGGTTACGTTGCAATTCGCTTAACGAAATCGGGAATACCAAATCAGTTTCTTTAAATGTAGCACCTGCGGCATTCTGTGCACCAATTAAATCGACATAAGTAACACTTCCCTTTTCTGTTTCTGAAATAACAGGAAATTTCATTGTACGTACGCAATCATCCCAAATTTTGAATTCCAGAGCGAATTCACGCAATCTTTCTGTCCAACAGGTTTCAATAAACTCTTGTTTTGAAAGACTTAATAATTCTGTCTTTATCTCAGCTTCAGTTTTACCTTCAGTATTGGCACGTGCCTGAATTTTTGCCAGGTAAGTAGCTGCTTCATCGTTCACACCTTCTGTTTGTGCAATCGATTCTGCGTAATCCAAATAAGCTTCGGCCAGACGATAGAAGTTCCAGTCTTTTGTTCCGATACCTGTATTTAACAAGGCATCTTCATCAAAATAATACCAGCAACCGGCTTGTCCTTCCGGAGCTGTCCAGGTTTTACCATTATTTGGATTGGTATATTCCCAGTGGAAGAACTGGTTAGGCTGAATACGAAGATCGTTTTCGTCGTAAACATTCAGGAAACGGTCGATCGGGCCGTAAGTTCTTTCAAAAATTGAATAAGTTCCGAACACAGCTGTTGCCGACGAAGTAAATGCATAAGTAGGTCTCCACGAACTGCTTGAAATACCGGCATCGTATTCTAAACTGTAAATTACCTCACCCAGATCATCAGTTGTACGTAACTTATTGAAAGCGCTGTTTTCAGCCAAGTCGCTATTATCAGCTAGCGAATGAGGAGAATCGATAACCATTTTTGCATATGTTTTAGCGTTGGCATAATCACCCTGGTAAAAATATACATCAGCCAATGCCATAGCAGCAACATATTTTGAAACACGGTGTCCGTTTGATGCAAAGGTTGCTGCTGGTAAATCCTCAACAGCATCAATCAGATCCTTTTCAATTTGCTCGTAAACAGCTGCTGAAGCCGTTCTTTCAGGATAGAGATTCTCTAAAGTGGCAGGTTCCAGTAATAAAGGAACATCTCCAAATGTTTTCACCAAATAGAAATAGTTGAATGCTCTGAAGAATTTAGCCTCTGCAATTAAGGTACTGGCAGAGCTTTCGCCCATTTCAATACCTGGGATACTGGCAATTGCATTGTTAGCCACATTAATGGTACGGTAACAGTTGTCCCAAATATCATCTGAAGTTCCTGAAATTTCATTTGTATGCCCCTGACGTGTAAGTAAACGTGAATATTTACACACCACTTCCTGCCCTTCGTAACTATTGCTAAAATAGCCGGTAAGCATTCCAAGGATTGAAGATTTAGAGCCAATATATGCACTTGGTGCATGTGCAATACGGATAGTTGCTCCGTTGCGATACAAATAATTTACGTTCTCGGTTGCCTGAGATTCGGTTTTGTAATAATCCACATCGGTAAGAGACGATTTTGGACTTTCTTCCAGAAACTCGTCGCATGAGGTCAACGCAAAGACCCCTACTAGTAAGAATAATATTATCTTTTTCATGATCGTTCTAAATTAATTCATTAAAAAGTTACGTTTACACCCAATGTCCATGTTCTGGCTCTTGGATAGGAGAAGAATGTCATGTTTTGTCCAAACTGGTCACCACCTCTGGATGTTGATTCAGGGTCGTAACCATTAAAATCGTCGGAACATAACAAGAATGCATTGTTCACATTCGCATAAACTCTCACGGCAGCAATACCCATCGACTGACAATAGCTTGCAGGAACGGTGTAGCCAAACTGAATAAGGTTAGCTCTTAGGTAAGAACCATCGGCAATCCAACTTGAGTCTACAGTTGTATTTTGTCCGGCATGGCCTGAGTTTGTCAAGTAGATGGCCTGTTGCATAGTATTTGGATTTGTGCCATCGTAAGCATCGTAAAGAATATTTGTTAAACCATTTGTAATACCAAAACGGTCGTAAGTTGAGTGGTAAAACTGTTGCATGGTTTCAACACCCCATACAAATTGCAGATCTACTGTCAGATCAAAGTTTTTGTACGAGAAAGTATTGATGAAACTACCAGTCCAATCCGGCATACCTTTACCAATGATTTCTTTTTCGTTGGTACGTTTTGCGCGGCCAATCTGATCTCTGTCAATCAAGCCGGCTTCAAAATCTTCTTCAGTATAAACTCCAAGTCGTTTGTACCCAAAGAAACTACTCAGGTTTTCGCCTACGCGCAAAATACTTTCTGAACCTCCAACCCAGTAGTTCATTTCAATATCTTCGTCGTTGTCGCCAAGACTAAGAATTTCGTTTTTATTGTAATTCAGATTTAATGTAGAATTCCATGTAAAATCGGCTGTTCTAACCGGTGTTGCATCAACCATAATATCCAGTCCCTGGTTTTTTACAGATCCAATATTTTTGAAGATCGAGCTAAAACCAGAAGATGTTGGAAGTGGTGTATTCAGCAATAAATCAGTTGTTTTCTTGTAGTAGTATGAAACATCAAATGTGAGTTGATTATCAAATACGCCCAAGTTTACACCAAAGTCCCATTGTGCTGTTTTTTCCCATTTCAAATCAGGATTAGCAAAAGAGTTGATGTATGAATAAGGCGAACGCGAGCCATTCATCAGTATCGTTCCTGAACTAACTGAAGCCAATGAATTGTAAGGGCCAATCTCAGAGTTACCGGTTATACCATAACTGGTATGCACTTTAAGCATATCGATCAGGCCATTGTCTTTCAAAAAGTCTTCCTGCGACATGTTCCACGCCAAACCTGCTGATGGGAAGAATGCGTATTTATTGTTGTCACCAAACTTAGAAGAACCATCGTAACGGCCAGTAACGGTTGCCGAGTATTTATCTTTAAGCGTGTAAGCAACTCTTAAGAAGTAAGAGTTCATCGCCCAATCGTTATAGTCTGATGATGGAGATGATGGATTTGTTCCTGCGCCCATATTATACCATTCGTAGAAATCATCGCTGAATCCTTCAGTACGTGAACGATCCCAGTTATACGTACGTTTCTGCCACGACAGACCAGCCATTGCATTTAAACGGTGGTCGCCAACTACTTTTTTATAGGTCAGGTAAGTTTCTTCCTGCCAGTAGAAAGTGTTGGTGTGCTGAATATCGGCCCAACCATTTGGCATTGAAATGTTGTTCAATAAAATAGATGAATAAGCTTTGTAAGTTCGGTTATGATTGTCGATACCAAACTGAGTTTTCAAATCCAATCCTTCCATTAAATGAAAGGTTAAAGCTGCATTACCAAAGATTTGAGTGTTGTAATTCATCCGTTTCTGCAAATCCAAAATCATAGCTGGATTTGACATACCTTCGAATCCGAATGTATCAGACAACGACGAAGTTGAAGATGTAGTGTAATTACCATCAGCATCTCTAAGCGGCAACCATGGCAACATCTCGATCATTGTACGACGGGCATCCTGTCCGCCACCGGTTTCCGGCGTGTAACGTCCCCACGAGTGGTTAACCATTAAATTGATTCCGGTAGACAACCACTTTGCAGGTTCGCCATCGTAAGTAAGTTTAGCATTTACCCTTTTGCTGTAAGTGTTATTCACTACTCCCTGCTGATCTGTATAGTTCAGGAAAGCACCCGTTGATGAATTTTTACCAGCCTGCTGAATATTGAATTGATGATTGTGCGAGATAGCTGTTCGTGTAGCTTCTTCCTGCCAATTGGTATCGTATAACGGATTACCCTGAGCATCGAAATAGTTTCTGTCGGTGAACCAATCAGTACGATCGAGCGACCAATCATATCCCATATACTTATTTTCGTTCTCCAAACCGATCATAAACGCATCAGTCCACTCCTGGGCATTCAAAACATCCATATAACGTGCAACAGTACTTACGCCCACAGATCCCTGGTAGCTTACTACAGATCCTTCGCTACCTGTTTTTCCACGTTTGGTAGTTACCAAAATAACACCGTTTGCTCCCCGCGCACCATAAATAGCTGTTGCAGAAGCATCTTTTAATACTTCAATACTTTCAATGTCGTTCGGGTTCATTAAACCAAAATTCTCCATAACAACACCATCAACAACATATAATGGGTCGGTTGAAGAATTAATAGTAGACATTCCACGAATTACAACACGGCTTTGATAAGCACCCGGCTGCGATGAGTTGGAATAAATATTTACACCAGAAGCTTTACCTCTCAGGTTATCAAGCGGACTAAAACTCTGTGCTTTAATCAACTCCTCGCCTTCGGTTTTCGAAATAGAACCGGTTACATCCTGCTTACGCAAAGTACCATAACCAATGGCAACCACCTCTTCAATACCTATGGTTTCTTCTTCCATTGTAATATTGATTACTGCTTTCCCTGCAATATCTATTTCCTGGGTTTTCATACCCACAAAAGAAAACTGTAATACATCGGTATCAGAAACACCACCAATTGAGAACTCACCATTAGTATTGGTTACTGTACCATTCGATGTTCCTTTAACAAGCACAGTCACTCCCGGTAAAGGCTGGCCTCCACCGTCGGATACAATACCTGAAACACTTTGTTGTTCGCTTCGGACACTGATGTTTCCCGCACTTTCGCTATCCAGCTCTTCCGGGAAAAGCATAATGTGCCTGTCGTACGTTACATAGTTAACATCGGTTCCGTTAAATACTACATCCAGAATTTCATTAATCTTCTGATCGTTCAATTCCACCGATACTTTTCGGTTCATGTCAATTAGTTCAGAACTATAAGCAAAACGAAATTCCGATTGCTTTTCAATCTCGTCAAGCACTTCCACAACTTTTTTGTTGTGCATGGCTAGTGTTAATTTGGTTGATTGACTATATACACTTGCAGAAACTTGCATCAGTCCAACCATTAAAAACAAAAATGTTAGTTTCATTAGCTTTAAGCTTTTACTCCAAAAGGAAGGCATACCTCTTCCCTGGATTAGGATTTTTTTCATAGTTTTACATTGATTTAAATTATAACTTAATTTACCGTTTGCCGATGGTAAATGAGGACCGGAAGTGTTGCCGCACTTTCGGTTTTTTTATATCGACAATTCTCTTGCTTTTTCTTTGTCCAGTTCAAATACAATCACATTTTTTTCCTGTTTAGTTTTTATTGGTGCTATTTTTTCCATAATTTCTATAATCTCATCAAGCGGCTCGTTTTTAATGGTAAAGGTGAAAGGAAAATCCTTTAACTCTTCAGCATATTCAAACTCCTGGTTGTATCTTTTCTCCAGTCGTTTTACCACCTCAACAAGAGGCTGATTATAAATATTCAGAATACCGTCTTTCCACGAGGTATATTTACTTGTATTTACCTCGCTTATATTTAGTTGATTGTTTGATTTTACAAACGATGCTTTTTCTCCGGGGCTAAGAAAATACTGGAACGAAACCACTTTTGGGCTTAAAAGCTGAACTTTTCCCGATTCCAATACAACGTCGATATTCTCCGATCCGGGGTAAGCCTCTACATTAAATTTTGTTCCGTATACTTTTACCTGAATCTCGCCGCTATTTACCACAAACGAAAGATCCTCATTTGTTTGCACCTCAAAATAAGCCTCACCTTCCAGTTTTACATCGCGGTTATTCTCGGCAAACAGGTTGTTGTAGCTAATTTTCGATCCGGAGTTCAACCAAACCATCGAACCATCGGGCAGTTTTACTTTTGAAATCTGTCCGTTTTCTGCTTCAATCTCAGAATACCAAACTTCTGTCTTTTTAGTTGTTGAAACAATGTAAGCTCCCCCGCCAAGACTCAACACAAAAAAGAAGATGGCGGCAATTCGAACCATTAGGTTCACCTTATCTGAATACTGCCATCTTTTGAAACTTTTTTGTAACATCTGATCTTGAATATTCAGCCAGCTTTTTTCACTTCCTTCAGGAAGCGGTTTATTTTGCTGACTCTTATTCCAACCTAACCTAGAACTATTAAAAACTATGCGATTTTCTTTTTTTCGAATCCACTTCAATAATTGCATCTGCTCACCTGCCGATGCACGCCCTTCAAAATATTTCTCTATTAACTCTTTCATGTTGTAATCTGACAGTAGTACACAAAAAGTGAAAAAACCCTACCTGCTTTTAAAAAATTTATTTTAACGATTTTTCACCAATCAACAGAACTGCTGATTTTCAATAACCTTAGAAAATTTAAGTACCCTATTTTTCGAGTAACAAGGTTATTATAATGATGAGTGCCGGGTATTGATCAACCAATTTTTTCCTGATTTGTTCTTTGGCTTTGGCAATGTGCTTTTCCACCATTTTTATGCTTATTCCCATTTCCTCAGCTACTTCTTTTTGTTTTTTGCCTTCAATTTTACACAGCGTGAATACCTGTCTCATTTTATCAGGCAGCTCATCAACGGCTACCTGGAATGATTCAACAAGTTGCTCCTCCAAACTTTTTTCTTCTTTGCCCAGAAAGTCTATTTGGTATAAATACTGCAGCTCACTTACTTCTTCAATATTAACCGAAGAGCTTGTTTGTTCCAGCTTTTCATTGCGTAAAAAATTCAAGCAGTTGTTGCGCAGAATTACAAAAAGGTAACTTTCAATTGAACGGTCAGGTTTTATGGAATTGCGCTTCTCCCAGAGCGTAATAAAGGTTTCCTGAATAAGGTCTTCCACTTTATTATCATCGGAAATAAACAATTTGCAATATCCTTTTAGGCGAGGATAAAGTAAACGGAATACGTCTTTAAAAGCAGACGGGTCCCCTTTTTTTAGGTTATTGTTGGTTTGAATATCGAACATCGATTTTCGTTAATGGTCACAAATTAAAGAAATTTATATGACACTTAAAATCATGGTTGTCAGTTTTTATAAACAAAAAAAAGGCCCTGCAAAATTGCAGAGCCTTCTATTATTTTGCTTCAAATGCTAGATACATTTTTTACTTGATCCGTTCGGATTTCCGGTTACTTCCCAGGTATTTCCTGAGTTTAATAACTCATCAACACAACTTACTTTACGCGTTTGTTGTATTTCCTTAATTTGTGCTTCCATTTCCACATCGTAAACAGGAGCTGGTACTGCACGAATTACACCAAGTGCAACTGGAAAATCTGGCAATGCCATATTGATTAACGCCAAATGCAGCGTTGGATCAACTTCCATTGCATCGTGTATAAGAATATCATTTTCGGTCACCCCGTTTTCGCCGATCTTAACAACTTTTAGCTTGCCATTCTCGAATACCAAACCTTTTTCATTTTCAGCTCCAAACAGCATTGGTTTTCCATGTTCAAGAACCAGTTGACGGTCGGCACGGTGATTAGGATCAGTAATTGCATTGTGAATACCGTTGTTAAAAATCACACAGTTTTGAAGTACCTCAACAACAGATGTTCCTTTATGCTCAGCAGCTTTTTCAAGAACCGACTGGCTCAGTTTCAGGTTTCCATCGATTGAACGGGCATAGAATGAACCACGCGCACCAATCACCAATTGTCCGGGAACAAACGGATCTTCAACAGTTCCGAATGGCGATGTTTTACTCACAAAACCACGGTCGGAAGTTGGCGAATATTGTCCTTTGGTCAATCCATAAATGCGGTTATTAAACAGCACCACATTTAAATCAATATTTCTTCTAATCAGATGAATAAAGTGGTTACCACCAATGGCCATCGAGTCGCCATCGCCGGTCATTACCCAAACACTTAGTTCAGGGTTGGCAGCTTTCACACCCGATGCAACGGCAGTAGCCCGTCCGTGAATGGTGTGAAAACCAAAAGTACTCATATAATAGGGGAAACGCGATGAACAACCAATACCCGAAATTACGGCAAATTTCTCCTTCGGAATGCCCATTCCGGCCATGGTACGCTGTACGGCATTAATAATGGCAAAATCGCCACACCCTGCACACCAACGTACTTCGTTCTCGCTTTTAAAGTCTTTAATTGTATATTTTACATCAGTCATTGCTTAGTCCTCCAAAAGTTTAGTAATACTTTCTTTTAATTCGCTAACGGTAAAAGGCAGTCCTTTTAGTTTGTTGGCCTGGTAATAGCTAAACTCAGGTAACTCGTTACGCAAATAGGCAGCAAACTGTCCAAGATTCAGCTCGCAAACGATAATCTTTTTGAATTTGCTGAATACCTCTTTTGTATTCTTTGGAAGCGGTTTAATGTAGTTGAAATGAGCCAAACTTACACTCTTCCCTGCCAATCGCAGTTCACGTACAGTGCTTGCTGTGTGGCCAAAAGTTCCTCCCCAGCTTACAACAAGAACATCTCCTCCGTCTTCGTCACCACAAATCTCCAGTTCAGGAATCATGTCAACAACACGCTGCACTTTTTCTTCCCGGATCTCGCTGTTCACCTGGTGGTTTTCCGGGTCGTGACTAACTGTACCTGTAATATTCTTTTCTAATCCTCCGATTCGGTGCTCAAAACCTGCCATTCCCGGAAATGCCCATTCGCGTGCCAGCGTTGCAGCATCGCGTTTATAAGCCAGGAATTCTTCGCTGTCGTTAGCAACTCGTGGAGTTATTGAAGGAAGATCAGCCATTGCCGGAATTTTCCAGGGCTCACTACCGTTTCCTAAGAAACCATCGGTAAGCAAAATAACCGGAACCATTCTTTCCAAAGCAATTTTTGCCGACATGTAAGCATAATGGAAACAATCAGAAGGTGTGCTGGCTGCCAAAACCACAACCGGGCTTTCACCGTTACGTCCGTATAAGGCCTGCATTAAATCCGACTGCTCGGTTTTTGTTGGCAATCCGGTTGACGGGCCACCACGCTGAACATTTACAATAACCAGCGGCAATTCGGCCATAACAGCCAAACCAATTGCCTCACCTTTTAATGCCAATCCCGGACCGGAAGTGGTAGTAACGGCAAGATCGCCGGCAAACGAAGCACCAATAGCAGAACAGATACCTGCAATCTCATCTTCGGCCTGAAATGTTTTTACTCCCAGGTCTTTTCGTTCTGATAAGGCTGTTAAAATATCGGTTGCAGGAGTAATTGGGTACGAACCCAAGAACAATTCCAAGCCCGATTTTTCAGCGGCCGCTAAAAGTCCCCACGCCGTAGCATGGTTACCATTTATATTTCGGTATGTACCGTTTTCAATTTCTGCAGGATGCACCAGGTAACTTGGCGTCATGTGCTGCATGGTTAAACCATAGTTATAACCATCGTGCAAAACTTTTATGTTTGAATCAACAACAACCGGTTTTTTCCTGAATTTATTCTTTACAAATTCCTCAACGTAATCCAGCGGGCGATTAAACATCCAGCATACCAATCCCAAAGCAAACATGTTTTTGCTTCTCATCACACTTTTGTTATCCAGGCCAAAATCCTTTAGCCCCTCTTGTGTAAGACTTGAAATTGGTACAGGAATCTTAAAGAAATCCTCGAGATTACATTCTGCAAAAGGATCGTCAGTTTCAAAGTTTGCTTTCCTGAGGTTCTTTTCGGTAAACGAATCAGAATCGTATATAATCGTACCTCCGGGCTCTAAAAAGCGTGCATTTGCTTTTATAGCCGCCGGGTTCATGGCAACCAATACATTGGCATTGTCTCCCGGGGTATTTACTTGCTTTTTCCCAAATTGTACCTGGAAACCCGATACACCCCCAACTGTTCCCTGTGGTGCGCGAATTTCGGACGGATAGTCGGGAAAGGTAGAAATATCATTTCCCAGAAGTGCTGTAGTGTCGGAAAACAAGGTTCCGGTAAGCTGCATTCCATCGCCGGAATCGCCAGAAAACCTAATGGCAACTTCTTCCAGTTCGATAACTTTAGTTTCTTTCATCTCTAAAAATATTTGATTTCAATATCGAAAAAAAAGATTGATTATTTATCAACCCCAAATTTCAAATTTTAATTATTTTCTTTTAAGTCTGTATAATTCATAAAAAAAACGACTCCAAAACTACTAAATCATAATTTTAGAACCGGTTTTAATCAAGGTCGATCGAAGAATCTTGTAACAAATGTAACCATTATTTAACAAGATTTCGATGACTTCTGTGATAGTTTTTGGGTTTTCTTATTTTTGTAATCAATTTAAAACCAATTCAGATAATGGCGATTATAAAACAACTAAAAGATAAGACTCCTAAAATTGGAAAAGACTGTTTTTTGGCAGAAACAGCAACACTTATAGGCGATGTTGAAATAGGTGACAACTGCAGTATTTGGTACAGCGCTGTAATTCGCGGCGATGTACATTACATTAAAATTGGTAATAACACCAATGTGCAGGACAACGCGACAATACACGCTACCTACCAAAAAAGCCCAACCAATATTGGCAACAACGTGACAATTGCGCACGGTGCCATCGTTCATGGTTGCACCATTAAAGACAATGTAATGATTGGCATGAATGCGGTTGTTCTTGACAATGCGATTGTTGAAAGCAATTCGATTATTGCAGCCGGCTCGGTGGTTACCAAAAATACCCGTGTTGAATCGGGAAGTGTTTACGCAGGTGTTCCGGCTAAAAAAGTAAAAGATATCAGCCCCGAACTGTTACACGGCGAGGTGGAGCGAATTGCAAATGCTTACCACATGTATGCAAGCTGGTACAAATAAAGATGGAAGACAGGAGAGAAGTTAGAAGAGGAAAAATAAAAACCAAAAATTAGAAATATGAAACCAACCTTACTCATACTGGCTGCAGGAATGGGAAGTCGTTTTGGAGGCCTTAAACAAGTTGAACCTGTTGGCCCAAACGGAGAAGCAATTATCGATTACACCATTTTCGACGCTATTCGTGCCGGATTTGGCAAAGTAGTTTTTGTTATTCGCGAAAGTTTTGCCGATGCGTTTAAAGAAAAGTTTGAAGCCAAATTAAGTGGCAAAATTGATGTAGAATATGTTTTTCAGGAGTTAGACAACTTACCTGAAGGATTTACCTTACCTGAAGGACGCGAAAAACCATGGGGAACTGCACATGCCATTCTGGTTGCCAAAGATGTAATAAACGAGCCTTTTTGCGCTATAAACGCCGACGACTTCTACGGAGAGGGAGCTTACCGTATTATGGCCGACTTCCTGACCAACGCGGTGCAGAAACAAATTTTTTCAATGATCGGCTACCAGCTTAAAAATACACTGTCGGAACACGGATCGGTTTCGCGGGGCATGTGCACATTGAATGAAAACGACAACCTTGTAAAGATTGTTGAAACACACAACATTTTCAAAAAAGAAGATGCTGCCGTTACCATTGCGGAAGATGGTTCGGAAACTCCTTTAACCGGAAACGAAAGAGTGTCAATGAACTTCTGGGGTTTTCATCCGTCAATTTTTGCAGCGTTGGAAAGTAAATTTGTAAAATTCCTTGAAACAGAGATCGACAAACCAAAATCGGAGATGTACATTCCTTCGGTGGTTTTCGAAATGATCGAAGATAACGAGGTGGAAGTGAAAGTACTGGAAGCCAACTCGCCATGGTTTGGCGTAACGTACAAAGAGGACAAACCAATAGTGGTGAATAAAATTAACGCCTTGATTAAAGAAGGCGTATACCCGAACAAACTTTGGTAATAAGTATATATAATAACGCGAAGTCGGGAAGCAGAATTTTCCGACTTCGTTTTCTAACATATCTAAACTAACATGACGAATCTAAACAACATTGTACAACACTTTCAACTGGAAAGAGAAATTGAGAACATAAAACCACTGGGCGAGGGTTTTATAAACGACACCTTTATTATTACTACCAAAAACAGTGGCCCCCGATACATTCTTCAGCGCAAAAACAAGAATATCTTCTCTCCCATCCCAGCGATGATGGAGAATATTCAAAAAGTTTGCATGCACATTAAAAAGAAAGTTGTTGCTGCCGGTGGCAATCCCTTGCGCGAGGCAATGACCGTTATTCCTGCCAACGATGGCAAATTATATTTTTTGGATGATGAAGATGAATTTTGGGCAGTTTGTCTTTTTATAGAAGACACTATTGCCTACGAAGCGGCAGAAACACCGGAACTGGCGTATGCCGGTGGTAAAGGAATTGGCAAATTCCAGTCGCTGGTGGCCGATTTAAAAGAGCCGCTCGTGAATATTCTTCCGGGCTTTCACGATATCCGCTACCGCTTTAAACAGTGGGATGAAGTGCTGGCAAAAGATCCGGTTGGCAGAAAAGCTGAAGTGAGTGAAGAAATTTCGTGGATTGAAAGCAGAAAAGAAGAAATGCTGGCGTTTTGGGAATTGGTGGAAAACGGTGAAATCCCAACGCGCATCAGCCATAACGACACCAAAATAAACAACATTCTTTTCGATAAAAACGGCGAAGTGCTTTGTGTAATCGATTTAGATACCGTACTTAGCAGCACCGTATTAAACGACTTTGGCGATGCAATGCGTTTCTACACCAACACCGGTTTGGAAGACGATAAAAACCTCGACAATGTTTCGATGGATTTGGAAATCTTTAAAGCTTTTGCCAAGGGATATCTGGAAGAAACGGCCTCTTTTTTAAGTCCGAAAGAAATTGAATACCTGGCGTTTTCAGCTCGATACATTACGTATGAGCAAGTGTTACGATTTCTGATGGATTATATAGACGGGGACAATTATTACAAAACAAAATCGCCCGATCATAACCTGGTTCGTGCTCGCGCACAATACAAGTTATTGCAAAGCATGGAAGAACAGTTTGCAGTGATGGACAGCTTTGTGAAGACTTATTTTTCTGAACTACAGAATTAGGAAATATAAGTTTTAGAGGTGAACCGTTTTGGCGTTCACCTCACTACCCATAAATAAAGCCGCTTTACTTTCGAAGGTGGCAGCTGATTCGGTAGTCTGGTATTCCAAACTTCCTCCTTTGCTTAATCGTTGATTCATTTCAGGGTGACGTTGTAAATAATCAACCAGCTTTTCGGCAACAATGGCCCCCTGGGTTAAAATATTAATATTTTCGGGCAAATACTTTTTAATCACATCAATAAGTAACGGATAGTGCGTACACCCAAGGATAAGCGTATCTAACGAATTATCTTTCTGAAATACGGAGTCGATATTTTTCTTCACAAAATAATCAGCACCCGGATTATCCATTTCGTTATTCTCCACCAGCGGCACCCACATGGGGCAAGCTTCCTGAACAGTTGACTTCACATGTCCTTCCGACCACTTCTCCATTTCTATCGGGTACGATTCCGAAGCCACTGTCCCAACAGTTCCCAACACGCCAACATGGCCGTTTTTTGTAATTTCCGCAACCTTTTCAACGCTCGGACGAATCACCCCCAACACACGATTATCAGGAGCCATATGTGGCAAATCTAACATTTGAATGTTGCGTAATGCTTTTGCAGAGGCGGTATTACAGGCAATTATTACCAGCGGGCATCCTTGTGCAAACAAATATTTCACCGCCTGCAGCGTGTAATCGTAAACCACATCGAACGACCGCGTTCCGTATGGTGTTCGGGCATTATCGCCAAGGTATAAGAAGTCGTATCCGGGCATCGCTTTTATCAGCTCTTTCAAAACGGTTAGCCCGCCATACCCGGAATCAAAAACTCCAATTGGAGAAAGTCTCATATCATCCAAATCTGTTGTTTTTAGCGCTCAGAAACCAGTTTGTAAGCTTCATCATAAAATTTCCCCAGGTTCGACCAGTCGAAATGCATGGCCGCTTCTTCGCATCGATAACGTAATGCTATCCGGTCGCGGCGCGATAAGTTTACAAACTCAAACAACATATTTGCCAACTCTTCGGCTGCGCGGTTAAAATTACCGTCTGTCCGGTCAATAATAAACATTCCTTTGTTATCGTGATCTTCAATATTATTCACCACATAATCGCCAAATCCGGCCAAATTACTGGTTATCGATGGTAAACCACTGGCTAAACATTCAAGTGGTGTATAACCCCATGGTTCGTACATACTCGGAAAAATACCAAGGTGACATCCGCGAACAAATTGCGTGTAATCCATTTTAAACAATGGGTTTGTTGTGGCAATAAAATCCGGGTGATATACAATTTTAACTTTATCGTGCCGGTTATTCACCAGGTTCGAAGTACGCAGGAAATTCAGTATCTCATCTTTGGCATCGTCAACCAACTGGTGCGTAACTACTTTTGGTAGATTTTGAGTTTTCCAGCTTTGTACATTACGTCGCAATTTCAATCGCAGGTAATCGTCAACCAAAGCTCTTAAGTCAGGGAACTCATATTGACCGGAAATCATTGTAATTTCCTTATACAGCCTATCGCCTACCTGTTGTTGAATTTCTTCAACAACACGACCAACATCTTCAATCTGCGCCTTTGACTGCAACACCTCAGGGTTAAATGAATAGAACGGGCGTTTTGTAATAAAGAACGAAACCACCGTCATATCAGTTCCGGCCTGCTGCATTTTCCAGTTTAAACGAGCCAGTGCCTCAAGCGTTAAATCGTACCCCTTATTTTGGTACTCGTAGCGCCCCGAAGTAAAGAAATAAAGGGTTTTATCCAGATCGAAAGAATAACTCTGGAAAAAGTGCCCCATTACAAACTCATGGATCTTTTTCTTTACCTGAACGTGTTGGTTTTGTACTTCGTGAGTTGCCTCAAAACGTTCTATGTTCAGTCCATTTGGAAGAATCAAATCAGGTGTGCGGCCCAGCAAATGTGTGCACTCACGAGCCGTAACTTCACTTACAGTGGTAAATACGTGCGCACCATGTGCCGATGCCCGCTCAATATTTGCAATAGGCGCCACATTAAATTTATTGGCTTCTTCTTCCCAATTGTAAAATGGTAAATGACTGTAAAATTCCTGATCATTCATGGCCAGGTAACGGCCCAGCAATGTTGCGTGAGTGGTAAATACTGTCTTTATATTCAGGTTCGATTTCCGGATTCCGGGAATTGGTAAACCGGCCATCCACTCGTGGAAGTGGGCGATAATATTATCGTTACAGAAATCGCTTCCACACAAATAATGGAAAAACTCTTTTACCTGAAATCCAAATGCTGCTACTTTATCCAGCAACTCATCACCATCAGGTATGGCAATATTGTAATCCTGAAACAGGTAATATTTTATTTCACCCAATTTGTCGTAGATCGAATAAGGGTTAAAAAGAATTACGTTCGGCCGCCCGGAAACGATCCACTGGCCGTAATACACTTCGAAGCCGCGCGACTGCATTTCCAAAACAGCTTTACCAATTGGTGTGGAGAAATCGGTTGCCGGATCGAAATGTGCTGCTGCCTGTTCGGCAAAATAAGGCCCGATAAGAAAATAGTTCTCATTGCCCCACTTCTTGATCACCGATGGTACTTTCGAGCGAATTACGGTGTAAATCCCCCCCACCTGGTTACAAACCTCCCAGGCCACTTCAAAAAGTTTAGTATTTTCTATCCGCTCACTTTTATTTTTCTCGTTATTTATCTTCGCTGCCTTCATATGTTTATTTTAGTTAGATGTCTGGTTTTTATCATCTTTCGTTTTTTCTTTACCAACCAGCTGTAAGTTCTTTTTGAGATCAATAAATATAGTTTTTATCTCCTATCATTCCAATATGTTTAAAAGAAAAGCGCATAAAAAAACCGCTTATCTTTCGACAAGCGGTTTTTAATATTGTAGTAAATCAATTTCTTACTGAATACCCAATTTAGCTTTTACCAACGGTAAAACGTCAACACTTTGGTTCGACTTGTAAAGGATAGTTCTGTTTCCTGCTCCTGAATCGAAAACATAAATCAGACCTTGTTCTTTAGCTACGTCTTCAATTGCTTTTTCGGCTTTGTCAAAAACAGGGCCTAAAAGTTCGGCTTGTTTTTGTTGAACCTGCTGTTGTGCAGTAACCTGATAATTCTGAATGCGTTGTTGTACGTCCTGAATTTCGGCAATCTTTGCATTTCTTTTAATATCAGAAACTTCTTCTCCCATTGCTTCAAATTCGCCTAATTTTGCCTGGTAGTCTTTTTGCATTTCACCAAGAATTTCTTCCAATTCACCCTGAAAGGTATTAAACTCGGCTTCAGCAGCAGTTCTTTCCGGCATAACCTGAACCAAGGCCTGCAGGTCGATGTGTCCGAATTTCAAAGATTGCGCATTGGCAGCAGTATATGATGCTACAGT
>NZ_JBFHGM010000050.1:0-23963 GCF_041583095.1 Draconibacterium sp. | reverse complement strand
TTACACCAACGGTGCATTTCGTTTTTTTCAGGATCTCTTCCTTAGAAACACCTTGTTCCAATAACTTCAGTGCTTCTTGTTTGCGTTTGCCGAAGATCAGTGTCAGGTCTTCAACCTTAATTTTTGTTTTTCTATTATCCGACATGATTAATTCAATTAAAAATAGTATCCAATGTTAATATTGAAACGGGTTTCCCATTCAGCATCAGGTGTTCCGGCTGCCAGACCATTTGTCCATGCCGGCCCAATCCACGGGTGATCTTTTCCCTGCGCCAAATCAACGTAGGTATAAACGTTTCCGGCAGTTACCAAAACTCCGGTAGTATTCATAAAACTGTCTTCATACATATCATTGGCCTTATTCATGTAGCCAAAATCGTTATAAAACTGAAGGTTTGAAATTGGTCCCCATTCAACCGGAACAGAGAACGCTGGCCCAATTGTGTACGTTGTAGCTTCAGAAGCCACAAGGTAAGGCGCACCGTAAGCAGTCATCGCAAGCCCTTCGCTATCCTGATCGGCAGGGTTTTCAGGATTCATCTTGTATTTCGTAGCCTGAATTTTCAAGTTGAAGTTTCCGGCATTTAACTCGTAATGCGCTGCAAGTGCGTAGCTGTCGCCTGTTTTCTCCGTGTCGAGGTTGTAAAGCCCGCCATACTGTGCCGATACACCCAACATGTGCTTACTGTTACCCGATGAGAGCTTTCTAACCACCTTCAGGTTTAACTGGTTTACTTCCTTATTTCGGTATAAACCATCGGCTGACGAACCAACATCGTACGAGTAGCGACTGTCTGAAACATCGGAATTACTTCCAAAACGAAGTTCCTCGGCATTTTTAAAGAATGCGATGGCATACAACCAGTTCTCGCCGTTGTGGGTGTATTTTATACCCATGTCGTGGTCGTCTTCTAAACCAACGTAATAGTTAATACCAAAAAACCAGTTGTGCGAATTGTACTGGGTAATTCCAAAAGGCACCTGTGTTAAACCGATCTGAAGGTTGTTTTCAGGGCTGAAATCGTAACCAACCCAACCTTGTTTTAGCATTCCTCCGCCAAAACCTTCGGAATAAAGCCGGTACTCAGCATTTAGTTTTACGCCTTTGTACTTCGCTTTCGCGTTAACTCTGAAAACATCGTAGCCAAAATCGCCACCACGGGTTTTCTGACCTTCTTTCCACGATGAAAGGTTGTAATTAAAACGAAGTGCTCCACCAATTTGAACCTCAGGTTTTTCCTGTGCAAACAAATTAGTTGTAAAAAATAGAATAATCAAAAATAATGAACTAAATTTTCGTAACATATAAAATAGTTTAATGAAAAAATCGGTAATACAGGGAAGGGGGTAAGAGAGAAATCAGAATAGAGTTACAGGCGGCACAAACCTGTCGGACCGCATCTTATAAGCCATTTTGATGGCCACAAATGCCCGCTGATTATTTAGTTTGTATGTTTTAATACGACTTTTAATCATGCGCGGCAAAAATAGATCTATCGATTGTAATAGCGTGTACTATATTGCGTTCCACATGTTAATATAATGTATTGTTAACATCATTTCAGTACGAACTATTATTCAGAAATTTGAGAATGCAAATAGAATACGCGCGTTTTACCAATTTAGGGCAACAGATCTCAAATTCAGCAATAATGTTGTTTTTAGTTATGCTACAATAAGTTGACCCGCTTTTTATTTCCCGAATTATATAATACCAGCTTTAAATATGTTTCTACAGAAATCAACATCAGAAATAACTAATTGTTTCGCGTCGCCATTTCCAACAGTAACTAGCCAATTGATTCTTAGATAATGATTCGTAAGCCAACCGGGATAACCTTATTGGTTGCACCATATTTAATGATGATGCTACATATTTTATATCTCGTCGCGAAACTTCATATTATCTGGCACATAAGTTATTGGTGCAGCATCGGCGTTTGTAGGACCTTTACATCAACAAAAATTAACAACAAATTATTAAAAACTAAAAATCATGAAAACAAAAAAGAGAAACAAAGACAAAAGTTCCTGGATAACAGGAGGGACAACAATGATGGGATTGGGAGTAGGATTTATCTTGCTAAAATATTCAGTAATGTATTTTCTGGCTTCCTTGCTGATCGGGATTGCGGTTGGTCTGGTGGTCACACCTTTTTTACCCATACATTATAAAAGTGCAAAACAATCATGAAAACATTTATAAAAGTAACAGGAATTGCCATTTTATTTTTTGTACTGGCTGCGGCTAGCTGCAACAGCACAAGTAAGAACTATTACTACCAGGTTCCGAAGCAAACAAGCGATGGGCTACAAGTTGAATCTCTGGAACGATCAGGCATTGATTCCACTTTGATAGTAGATGCGAATCAAATGATTGGTGGTTAAAATACGACACCGGCGAAATCAGTACCGGCGGAGGTTTAAAACTCACACCGCGTGACATGCTAAAAGTTGGTGTACTGTTTTTAAACGATGGTGTTTGGAATGGTCAGCGGATTCTTTCGAAAGAATGGATAGATAAATGTGGACATGCTTTTGGACCGAATTATGGCATTAAAATTCCCGGAGAAGATTTAGGAACTGTTGGTTACGGTTACACGTGGTGGACCAAAAAGTACGAAGAATACGGACGTATGTATTGTGCTCTTGGCTGGGGTGGACAGAAAATTATGGTTTTCCCTGATTTAAATGCAGTTATTGTGTTTACCGGTGCGAACTTTAAATCGAAGGTGAAGCAGAATCGAATTTTGGAGAATTACATATTACCGGCGATTAAATAAGGAATATTAATAAAGTTGATTTTGGAAAGGATCATTCCATGAACTATGAAAACTTAACGCGCTGAGAATTGTATAAAATTGCAGTTAACGTAAACTCTTCAGATTAACAAATTCTAAGCGTGTGAAATTTTGATGCTATAATTAGCTGAATAATAATTCTAAAAGCTCTGAGATTCGTATAAAAATATTTTTAAGCACAGTTATTCAGATTAGCACAATTTTAGTGCACGAGATTTGTGCGTAGTATATACCTGAGCGGATTGGCGAAGGCAATCCCAAACTAAGTTCTGTAAGTTTTTGACTTGCAAAATCAAAAGCCACAAAAACTTGATTCAGGAGCAGACATATTATTGAATTATAGGAAAAACATTTTGTGAAGAATACTCTATAAACTTTTACATAAAATCTTTAACGTTATCGGACTAATCGTCGCGATAACTGATTTTATTTAAACCAGCACAGCTGGCCGTAATAAGCCGGGTATTCCAGGATATGATATAAATGCATTTGTCTTATAATTGATATTATGTTATTTATATAAATATAAAAAAAGGAGAGAATTTCCCTCCTTTTTATTATATACTATTGTCCTAACATTTCAAGAACTTCGTTGTACTTGTCCATATTTTTCATACGGTAGTACAAGTTTTTAAGCGACTCTAATGTCATTTCATCCTCCGGATTTAACTCATGACATTTTTCCATATAAGGAAGTGCTTTCTCAAACCAAGCGTCAGCTTTTTTTAATTCAGCTTCGTATTTTTCATTTTCGTTAGCCGGAACTGCATTAGCAACTTCAATTTGTTTTACACCTTTATTATAATAAAGCGCACCTAAATTATAGTATGCATTAAAGAATGTTGGATCAACTTCCGACGCTTTTTCATATGCAGCTACTGCATTCTCTTCTTCACCAAATTTTTCGTATAACGCACCTTTAGCAAAGTAGTAAGTTACATTGTTTGGATCTTGCGCGATAGCCATATCCAGGTATTTCAACGCTTCTTCGTTTTTACCAATTTTCATATAAAGGTCAATCATACTTGTCAATACGTTATTGTCATCCGGATATTTTTCAAATCCTTCCTGAACAGCTTTTAACGCATTTGTAGTGTCTTTCATCTGAATATAAGAGTCAGAAATTAAAGCGTATGTTTTTGCACCATTATAACCATATTTAGCAGCCTCGCCGTAGTATTGAACCGCTTTATTATAATTCTGAGCATTGTAAGCAGCTAAACCTGAGTTAAATAAAATTACAGTATCAACTGCATCAGGGCTATCTTCTTTCACAACAGGAATCTCCTGAATATCAAGGATTTGCTCAAAAGATTTTAACGCCAGTTCGTAATCGTTATTATTAAATGCTTCAACTGCCTGATTGGTAAGGTCGTTGGTTAATAGTGTTAATTTAATTTTTACACTTTTCGAGAACTTGTCATTATCATCCAGTTCAAGTGCTTTTTTATACGATTCTAACGCTACAGTTAACGGATCATCACTTAAAGCTTTAACATTTGCGTCCTGGCTTGCAAAAATAGCCTGGAAGATTTCCCCTCTCACTTCCCATGTTTTTGGCCAGGGAATTGATTTTTCAGCCTTATCGTTTGATGGATCAGTTGCTTCATTGATCGCTTCCAACGCTTGATCTAATTTGCCTGAATCTTTAAGGTTCTGAGCACTTGTTACTTTCCCTTTCTGCGCAAATACTGCAGAAACTGAAAAAACCAAGGCCAGAAGAATGATAGTTTTTTTCATTGTTATACTTATTTAAAATTTTAAAATTTCGTTAAATAGCCCCTTACAGACCACAAAAATATATCTTTTCAAATTTTATCAAAATTCCAACAAGAATATTCAATAATTTATTCTTGTTCTAAGTTATTTTCTTCATTATCAATATCTTCAGTATTCTCGTCTGTTACATCTTCAGAAGCTTCTTCTTCAACAGCAATTCGGGCAACCGAGGCAATTCTGTCGTCTTCCCGTAAATTGATAACGCGTACTCCCTGTGTTGCTCTTCCAAGTACAGAAATGGTGTTAACCGCCAAACGAATCGTAATTCCTTTCTGAGTAATAATCATCAGATCATTATCGTCAGAAACACTTTTAATCGCTACCAATTCACCGGTCTTCTCAGTTATGTTTAGTGTTTTTACACCTTTTCCACCGCGGTTGGTAATACGGTAATCCTCAATTTTAGAACGTTTTCCATATCCTTTTTCGGCAACTACCAGGATATCTTCATTCTCATCCATTACACAAACCATACCAATTACTTCATCATTTTCGTGACCAAGTGTAATTCCGCGTACTCCGGACGCAGTTCTACCAATTGCACGAACAATACTTTCGTTGAAACGAATTGCCTTTCCGGAACGTACTGCAAGCATCACCTCGCTTTTACCATTTGTTAAACGGGCTTCCAGCAACTGGTCGCCTTCTTTAATGGTAATTGCATTAACTCCATTTTGGCGTGGACGCGAATAAGCTTCTAAAGTTGTTTTCTTAATAATACCTTTTTTGGTAGCAAGAATAATGTAGTTATTATTGATGAATTCCTGATCGGCCAGTGTTTTTACTTTAATAAATGCCAACACCTGATCGTCAGACTCAATATTCAACATGTTTTGAATTGCACGACCTTTTGAAGCCCTTGTTCCTTCAGGAATTTCATAAACTTTTAGCCAGAAACACTTTCCTTTTTCGGTAAATAATAAAAGGGTGTTGTGCATTGAGGCAATAATAATATGCTCCAGGAAGTCTTCATCGCGAGTCGTGCTTCCTTTCGAACCTATTCCTCCCCTGCCCTGAGTTCTGAACTCGGTAAGTGGCGTACGTTTTATATAACCTAAATGCGAAATAGTAATAACCATTTCTTCATCGGCATAAAAATCTTCAGGGTTGAATTCTTCGGCGTTAGGAACAATTTCTGTACGACGCTCGTCACCATATTTGGCTTTAACTTCCTCCAACTCTTCTTTAATGATTTCCATGCGCAAGTTAACGTCGGCAAGAATGGCTTTATAATGTTCAATCTGCGCCATAATTTCGTCGTATTCTTTACGAAGTTTGTCTTGCTCAAGACCGGTTAACTGACGTAAACGCATTTCTACTATCGCACGCGACTGTACATCACTTAATTCAAATCGTTCGATCAGTTTGTTTCGTGCTTCTTCAGGAGTTGAAGATCCGCGAATAATAGCAATTACTTCGTCGATATTATCACTGGCAATAATAAGTCCTTCCAGAATATGAGCACGTTTTTCGGCTTGCTCCAGTTCGTATTGCGTACGGCGTGTTACCACTTCGTGACGGTGATCAACAAAGTGTTTGATCAGGTCTTTCAGATTTAGAATTTTTGGACGACCATGTACCAGTGCAATACTGTTAACACTAAACGAAGTTTGCAGCTGCGTATATTTGTATAGTTTATTCAAAACTACGTTGCTCATTGCATCGCGTTTTAAATCGTATACAACACGCATACCTTCACGGTCCGACTCATCGTTAACGTTCGAAATTCCTTCAATTTTCTTTTCGTTAACCAAATCTGCAGTTTTCTGAATCATTTCTGCACGGTTAACCATGTATGGAATCTCGGTTACAACAATTTTCTCGCGTCCACCTTCATTTTCAATATGAGCTTTACCTCTTATAACAATACGTCCCCTTCCGGTTTCATATGCATCCTTAACTCCTTGATAACCATAGATTATACCGCCGGTTGGAAAATCGGGAGCCTTAACAATATCGATCAACTCTTCCATCTCGATGTCATTATTGTTGACGTACGCAATGGTAGCATCAATCACATCACTAAGGTTGTGTGGAGCCATATTAGTGGCCATACCAACGGCAATACCCGATGCTCCGTTTACAAGCAGCTGCGGTATTTTTGTTGGCAATACAGTAGGTTCTCCCAACGATTCATCGAAGTTCGGTTGGAAATCAACAGTATTTTTGTCCAGGTCGGCCAAAGTTTCTTCCGAAATCTTCGACATACGAGCCTCGGTATAACGCATTGCTGCCGGGCTGTCACCATCAACGGAACCAAAGTTCCCCTGGCCATCTACCATCGGGTAACGCAACGACCAGTGTTGTGCCATACGTACCATGGTAAAATAAACCGATGAGTCGCCATGCGGGTGATACTTACCAAGTACCTCACCTACGATCCTGGCCGACTTTTTATACGGGCGATTGGAAAGTATTCCAAGCTCGTGCATACCAAATAATACCCGGCGGTGTACCGGTTTAAAACCATCGCGTACATCGGGTAATGCACGCGAAACAATTACCGACATTGAATAATCAATATAGGCAGATTTCATCTGCTCCTCAATGTTTATTCTGATAATCTTTTCACCTTCTGTCATTATATCTCCTTTCAAAATAAATTATCACTGTTTAAGACCCACAAAAATAGTAAAATCATTCGTGTAACACGTATATCTAGTAGTGTTTTACATACTTTTGACAAGAAGATATTAACATATCAACTGACAATTATGCATGATGTTTAGGTTACCTTTGATAACTTCTGCCATTTCGATACATCCCCGCTTCAAATTTTATTTAATTTAGTCTTTCAACCTTTTAGGAATAGTATTTGTTAAACCAGAGATAAAAAAGAGACTATATATGGATTCACAATTTTCACCAAGAATTAAAGACATTATCGGATATAGCCGGGAGGAGGCAATTCGTTTGGGGAATGATTATATAGGCCAGGAGCATCTTTTTTTGGGAATTTTGAGAGAAGGCGAAGGTACTGCTACTGATATTCTTGAAAACCTGGGTGTTGACCTGGTTGAAGTAAAACAACTAATCGAAAGCAAAGTACGCACAGATAAAGATATTAATCAGAAAGCTGATTTGATTATGCTTAAATCAACCGAAAAGACCTTGAAGTTGATTTATTTAGAAGCACGATCATTTAAAAGTGCAACGGCCAACAGTGGCCACCTCTTGTTAGCGATATTAAAAGACAACGACAGTTTGATAACCCAATTGCTTGTTGAATTGGGCATTAATTATTATATGGTTAAGTCGCAATTACAAGATTATCTGCAACCCGAAGCAAAATCAGATTTCCCCGAAAGCGATGACGATGAGCCGGGAGAAGGTTTTGGAAAAGGCCCGTCGGGCGGACAAAGTTCGAAAAAGGCTGCCGGCGCAAAATCGGATACCCCGGTACTCGATAACTTTGGTATTGATATAACCAAACTGGCAGAAGAAAACAGCCTTGACCCGATAGTTGGTCGCGAGAAAGAGATTGAGCGACTGGCACAAATCCTGAGCCGACGTAAAAAGAACAACCCAATTTTGATTGGAGAACCAGGTGTTGGAAAATCGGCCATTGCCGAAGGATTAGCCCTTCGTATCATAGGTAAAAAAGTATCAAGAATATTATTCGACAAACGTGTTGTAAGCCTTGATATTGCTTCGATTGTGGCGGGTACAAAATATCGCGGGCAGTTTGAGGAGCGTATGAAAGCGATTTTGAATGAACTGTCGAAAGTAAACAATGTTATTTTGTTTATCGACGAGATTCATACTATTGTTGGTGCAGGTGGAGCAACCGGATCGCTGGATGCTGCAAACATGTTAAAACCTGCTTTAGCACGTGGCGACATTCAATGTATTGGAGCTACAACACTGGATGAATACCGTCAGCAAATTGAAAAAGACGGTGCATTGGAACGTCGTTTCCAGAAAGTAATGGTCGACCCTACTTCGGTAGACGAAACCATTGAAATTCTGAATAACATTAAAGAACGATACGAAGATCATCACAATGTGATTTTTACACCTGAAGCAATTGAAAGCTGTGTAAAATTAACTGCTCGCTATATTACTGATCGTTATTTGCCGGACAAAGCGATTGACGCGCTTGACGAAGCCGGTTCGCGTGTACATATTTCAAATATCAATGTTCCGGATAACATTGTTAAGCTGGAAGAAAAGATAGAGAAAACCAAAGAGGATAAGATTGCTGCAGTAAAAAGTCAGAATTTTGAGCTGGCAGCGAATTACCGCGATAAAGAAAAGAACCTGCTTACGCTATTGGAAGATGCAAAAGAACAGTGGGAAAAAGACTTGCTGAATCATCGTGAAACGGTTGATGAGCACAAGGTAGCTGAAGTGGTTGCCATGATGTCGGGAATTCCTGTACAGCGTATCGCTCAGGCTGAAGGAAAACGCCTGATGAACATGGGCAACGATCTGAAAGGCAAAGTTATTGGTCAGGACGAAGCAATTGCGAAAATTGTTAAGGCCATTCAGCGTAACCGCGCAGGGTTAAAAGATCCAAACCGCCCGATTGGAACATTTATTTTCCTGGGGCCTACGGGGGTTGGAAAAACCCAGCTGGCAAAAGTTTTAACCACTTATTTGTTCGACAACCTGGATTCGCTGATACGTATTGACATGAGTGAATACATGGAAAAATTTGCGGTGTCGCGATTGGTTGGAGCGCCTCCGGGATATGTAGGTTACGAAGAAGGTGGACAGTTGACCGAAAAAGTGAGACGTAAGCCTTATTCGGTTGTTTTGCTCGATGAAATTGAGAAAGCTCATCCTGATGTGTTTAATATTTTACTTCAGTTGATGGACGAAGGACGTTTAACTGATAGTTTGGGACGTAATATTGATTTCAAAAATACGATTATCATTATGACGTCGAACATTGGTTCGCGTCAGTTAAAAGATTTCGGACGTGGCGTTGGTTTTGCTACGGCTAAAACACCGGAAGAGGAAAACGAGCATACCAAATACATCATTCAGAAAGCACTGAAAAAGGCATTTGCTCCGGAGTTTCTGAACCGTATTGACGATGTGGTAATGTTCAACCAGCTGGAGAAAAAACACATTCACAGCATTATCGATATTGAAATTGATGGTTTGTACAAACGTGTTGAATCATTGAATTACAAACTTAAAATTTCTCCAGCCGCAAAAGACTTTATTGCCGAGAAAGGGTATGATCCTCAGTTTGGTGCCCGACCATTAAAACGTGCGATCCAGAAATATCTGGAAGATGAGATGGCCGAAATTATAATTAAGGCATCAATATCCGAAGGAGACACCATTTCTGTTGGTTTTGATAAGAAAAATGAAAAGCTTCAGATGCGTATTTTATCCAATAAAAAAGCTTTAAAAGAATAAGAATCAAAATACTTTAAATGAAAAAGGAGGTTTTTACCTCCTTTTTTTTATGCTTTGTAGTTAAAGACCAGCATGGTAATATCATCGGCTTGTTGAGCATGCCCCATGTACATTTTGAAACTCTTTTCTAAACGTTCAACAATTTCCTTTGGGCTTTTTCCAGTCAGTGATATCAGATTATCAACAAGTTGATGATTACTATACTGCTCATTGTTTTCGTTTAGCATTTCGGTAACTCCATCAGTATACAAAACAAGCGTATCACCACGGTTCAGTTGAACTTTAGCTGAACCATAAGATTTGTCGGAATAAAGCCCTAATGGCAATCCATGAGACTGTGCCAATTCTTTTACCTTTCCGTTTTTTGTCAAAACATATCCGGGAGTGTGAGCCGCATTGCAGTATTCTAAAATGCCCGTCTTTACATTCAGAACCCCCAAAAACAGTGTTAAAAAGAACTGATGATAGTTGCTTGTACACAACTCTGTATTTACTTTTTCAACAATTTTATTTGCTTTCGACACCAAAGCATTTGTTTTAATTGTTGTTTGCGCAACGCTCATAAAAAATGCAGCAGGAACTCCTTTCCCCGAAACATCGCCCATGGTTAAAATCAGGTGTTCATCATCAATAAAGAAGTAATCAAACAAGTCGCCGCTTACCCCTTTAGCTGGTTGGTAAGATGAATACAGATCAATGTCAGTACGATCCGGAAAAGCAGGATATATTGTCTTAATAAAGCTTTGCTGTATTTCAGAAGCCTGATTCATATCTTCCTGTCGCCGTTGTTTTTTCTTTTGTTCATCGGATTGGATTTGAAGGTATTTTTCGTACCACGATTTCATGTAATTCAAACTCTCGGCAACCTGAATGATTTCATTTTCAGGAATATCTTTGTACGGTCCGGTTAGATTACTAAATCTTTTTAATTGTTTGGTAACCAAACTCAGTGGCTTTATTTGTTGGTTTATAATGTAAGTTACGGTTAAATAAATGATGAGAATTCCCAAAACGGAGAAGAACAACATCTGCAGCACTGGCAAATATAAAGGTTCAAATAGCTCTTTGTAGGGTAAAACTGAAACCAAAACCCAACCATTTTGCTGAATAGGAACATAATAAACAAGGGCTTTTTCGAAATTAAATAATTCAGGATAAGCAATCAAAGTTCCCGGCTTGGATTCGGCAAGTACTTTCTTGGTTGTTGTTGTAATATCTTCGCGAAGAACTTTTTCATGAACGTCATAAATGCTACGGTTAAGAATCCAATCAGTCACGGGATGTGTAATATAAACACCATCTTTCGACATCAGAAAAGCAAATCCTTCTTTTCCAATTTTCAAGCTGTTCACCTGCTTGTTCAATTCATTTAACGATAGTTCGCAAATTACTTCTCCAACTCTCTTTTTTTGCCCCGAAGGCGAATCGATCATTATCAGTGAACAGTACGCCGCAACCACAATGTTATTTCGTTCGCATAAATAGGGCTCCGACCAGCCTTCATCTTTCTGTTTAATCAGTTTCTGAAACTGTACCTGCTCATTTGCACACGACGATATATTACCGCTACCTCTTCGTATAACAGTTGAATCTCCATCTTTATATGTAAAATAACTCCAATACGGCAAGTTGGTAACCGTTGAATCAATTTTAACATAAATGGCATTGATAAACGGATACTTTATAACCAGGCTTTGAATGAACAAATCAGCATGGTCTTGCTGACCATAAAAAATGACCTGATCGGAAATATTTCCGGCAACCTCAGATGTAGTAACAATGTAACGCTGCACCTGGCTGGTTACATGATTACTTTGCGACATTGCCTTATTTTTTACACTTTCTTTTATAAGTGTTTGATTGAAGAGAAAAAATACTCCAATAAAAGCAATAAATACCCCTATCACTGCAAGGGAGATATATACACTCAACCGATATGCAATTGATTTATTTAACATTATTCTTTTATTGTTTCCGAATAAAACAATTTACGGATTATTTTTCAGATGTCAGGCATTATGATCAAAATTTAACCATTTCCGTGTTCCCTTAAAACTGCAGGTAAATGAAGCCAACACGGCTGCTTTTTGCATAGCGCTTTCGAAATCTTCATTTTCAAGAAAATAGTAGCAAAAGGCACCATGTAAAAAATCTCCTGCGCCAAGAGTATCCATAACGTTCACTTCCGCTACCTTTACTATTCCCTTTTTATTTTTAGATAAATATTCAATTTCAGCTCCACCATTTGAAATTGCCACCGACTGTACTTTTTTAGCTATCATAAAATCAAAAAGCTCTTCACGGTTTGTACATTTCGGCGGCATAAAGTCGGCTGAGCATATTGCAATGTCAACATCGTATAAAAGATCGGCAAACTGGGATTTCCAGCTTCCACAATCAGCAACAACAGGTATTCCCCGTTCCTTGCAAATTCGCACACATTCCATACTAAACTCCGGATAAAAACCATCTATAAGAAGAATCTGTGGTTCTACCAGGTCTATTAGTTTTTGGGGTAAAATCGTACTCTTAACTTCTGCTGGATTATGCGTAACGATGGTTCGGTCGCCATTTTTTGATGTTAACACAGTTGCCAAAATAGTTTCAAATTCCTGGCCATATGCCAAATCAAAATGATCTACTCCAACCCTGTTCAGATCCTGATCGATAAACGAGGAAAAAGCATTCAGCCCGGCAGGACTGGCGAGCGTTGCGGTTTTATTCAAATACGCAAAAGCAACAGCTGCATTGGTTGCCGGGCCACCAACTAAAATATCGGGATTACCGGTTTTAATTTTAGTATTGGCAATCGGAATATCATCGATAAAATACTGAATATCAACTGTAGTGAGTCCAACAAACAAGGCCCTGTGTTTCATCAAACACAAAGAAACAAAAAAAGCTGCCCATTCAGACAGCTTTTCATTATTTTATAACGTTTTTTAAGTGTTCATTGCACCACAAACCGTAATAACCTGTCCGCTTACATACGATGAAAGATCAGAAGCAAGGAATGTAGCAACCCCTGCAACTTCTTCCGGTGTTCCACCTCTTTTTAACGGAATCGAAGCTTCCCACGCTTTACGCGCCTCTTCCGGAATTTTACCGGTCATTTCAGTAATAATAAACCCGGGAGCGATGGCATTTGAACGAACACCACGAGAACCCAGTTCGCGTGCTATCGACTTGGTGAAACCAATAATACCAGCTTTGGATGCCGAGTAGTTCGACTGACCTGCATTTCCGCTAACACCAACAACCGAACTCAGGTTAATGATTGATCCTGAACGTTGTTTTAGCATCGTGCGCTGAGCTGCTTTTGTAAAGTTAAACACTGATTTCAGGTTAACGTTAATTACTGCATCCCATTGGTCTTCAGTCATTCGCATTAACAAAGTATCTTTTGTTATACCTGCGTTATTTACCAATACATCGATACGGCCAAATTCTTTAACAATTTCGTTTACAACCCGGTCGGTATCTTCAAAATTACTTGCATCAGAAGCGTAACCTTTGGCTTTTACGCCGTAAGTTTTTAATTCCTCTTCCGTGGCTTTCATATTGTCATCTTCAAAAAGATCGGTAAAGGCAACATCGCACCCTTCCTGTGCATACTTTACAGCAATTGCTTTACCAATACCGCGAGAAGCGCCGGTAATAATCGCTGTTTTTCCTTCAAGTAATTTCATTCGTTTATAATTTTAATTAAAATGGTAACAATTTAGCCTGGTCAAGAAACCCTCGGCTAAAACCAAAGTTACCCTATTTGTTTTCGTAGCGCAAATATAAATTTTCTTCAAGTTATACCGAAAATGATACGTAGATTAATTGCTTTCAGGTGGAAGTATATGCCACGCTACAATAAAGTTCAAACATTTGGTTGAAAAGTTCAAAACAGCAATTCACCCAACTGATTTAAAACGTCGGTGGCTTTTCCTTTTAAATGAATATCGGTAATTGCCGAGGTAAAAATGGTTTCCTCCGGATTAATCTCAATAATTGTTGCCCCGGCTTGTTTGGCAGTACGTGGTACATACGACGCCGGTGTTACTTCGCCTGTTGATCCAACAATGATACAGACTTCGGCTTTTTCGGCCGCTGCGAACGAATCCGCATATGCATCGTGTGGTATTCCTTCACCAAAAAATATAAAGTCAGGTTTTAGCACTTCTCCATCATTTGCACATTTTGGTGGAATGTTTTCAAAATCTATATCTCGGGCATCATAAACTTTTCCGCACTTTAAACACTTAAGCTTTTTCGAATTACCATGAAACTCATAAACTGACTCACTTCCAGCTTCGTAATGCAGATTGTCAATATTCTGAGTAACAACAGCATTTAACAGCTTATTTCTTTCCATTTGTGCCAGTACCCGGTGTGCATCATTTGGTTTGGCGTCAGCAAAAAAGTCATAAAATATCTCACGTATATATGTCCAGCAATGTGCTGAATTATTCAGAAAGTATCCCAAATCCAGTACCTGTGGATTGTATTTGTTCCAAAGTCCGTGTTCACCACGAAACGGCGGAATTCCACTCTCAACCGAAATTCCGGCACCGGTAAATGCGAATGTAAAATTTGACCCTTTTATCAGCTTTGCTGATTCTTTTAATAATGTATTCATGTATACAGAATTGAACTTGTAAAATAATAGGTGACATGAAAATAAGAAAAAAAGGGCACGTTTGGTTTATTACAATTCAAAGATTAGCTTTGTGCTTTTCTAAATTAGGACATGAACCCACAAAAAGAATTTAGGATATATTCATTCTTTTATAAACCCATAAAAGTTGACTTTCTCAACGATTTGTATATTCCTGTTTGGGCCGGAAAAAATAACAGAAATGAAGTTGAAGGTTTTTGCGGAGATGACAGCGGCGATCACATTTCGGCAAAAAATAATAACTATAGTGAGCTGACGGGCCTTTACTGGGTTTGGAAAAATACACAAACCGAAATTGTTGGAAGTTGCCATTATCGCAGGTACTTTACCACTGCCAAAGAGCCGTTAGCCTATCGAATAAAACGTTTACTTTATTTTCCGTCAAATTTATGGAAGAAACGTTATGGATTAATCTACACCGCTAATATCAACTATTGGGGAAAGCAACTATTAAACGAAAATGATGCACTAAAGATTTTAGAGGAATATGATGCCATCCTTCCGGTAAGACGCAAATTACGCCAAACTATAAAGCAGCATTATTCTAAATATCATAGCGCCGATGATTTAGTATTACTAGAAAATATTTTAAAGGAAAAATCTCCTGAGTTTATACCGGCTTTTAATAAGGTTTTAAATCAGAACCGATTATTTGCCAATAACATGTTTGTATTGAGAAGAGTTGATTTTGAAGAGCTGATGGAATGGCTGTTTGATATATTATTTAAATTTGAAAACAGAGTTTCGAATGATACATACAAAGGATATCAGGAGCGGATATATGGTTTTCTCTCTGAACGACTAATTACAGTTTGGGTTGAACACAAAAAACTAAAATATAAAGAACTACCTTTAATATATTTCAAGAAATTGAAGAAATAATGAATATGCTCGATCAATCAACAATATGTGCCATATCAACATCGCCCGGAGTTGGAGCGATTGCCGTTATTCGTCTTTCAGGTAGTGACGCCATTGCAATATGCGATAAGGTTTACGAAAGTCCGAAAACAGGCAAATCACTTGCCGATCAGGAGGCAAATACCCTTCATTTTGGAAAAATCGTTTCATCCGACGAAACGATCGACGAAGTGGTTATAGCGTTGTTTCGTGCGCCACATTCGTTTACCGGCGAGGATATTATTGAAATATCGTGCCACGGATCGGTATATATTCAACAGCGTATTTTAAATGTACTGGTTGAAAACGGAGCGCGCCTGGCATTGCCCGGTGAGTTTACACAACGCGCATTTTTAAACGGGAAAATGGATCTTTCGCAGGCCGAAGCAGTGGCCGATGTAATTGCATCGTCGAATGCGGCAGCACATAAACTGGCTATGAATCAAATGCGTGGTGGTTTTTCAAAAGAGATTGGTTCATTACGCGATCAGTTGTTACATTTTACGGCCATGGTAGAGCTTGAACTTGATTTTAGTGAAGAAGACGTGGAATTTGCCGACCGTACTGCATTGCGAAAACTTACACAAGAAATTGAGGCTTTATTACGCAAACTTAAAGATTCGTTTCAGTTGGGAAATGCCATTAAAAATGGAATTCCGGTGGCCATTGTTGGCGAAACCAATGTAGGGAAATCAACGCTTTTAAATGCTTTGTTGAATGAAGACCGTGCTATTGTTTCCGATATTCACGGTACTACACGCGATGTAATTGAAGATGTGGTAAATATTCGTGGAACTGCTTTCCGCTTTTTTGATACCGCCGGCATTCGGGAAACAGAAGACCAGATTGAAACCCTTGGTATAGAGCGAAGTTACAGCAAATTGGAACAGGCAACAGTGGTTTTGTTGGTAGTTGACACCAATAACCCCTACCCGCTTGTTGAAAGTCGTATTCAGAAGATTCGTGAGCGAATTGCCCCGCATCAAACATTGATTATTGTTGCCAATAAAATTGATTCCGGTTTGCGCGATACCATTCAGCAGATTGAAGTAATGGAACTCACCGATAACGAAAAAGCGGTGTTTATTGCAGCCAAACAAAAGGAAAACATCAATGAGCTGATCGATTACATGACTCATTCTATAAATATGGACGAGGTTGAACAGCAAGATGTAATTGTGACCAACGCCCGTCATTACGAAATACTAAAGAATGCCCACGAGGCCATTTTACGCGTGCTTAATGGACTTGATATGCAAATAACCGGCGATTTTCTTGCGCAGGATATTCGCGAATGTTTACATTATCTGGCTGAGATTACCGGAGAAGTTGGCAACGAGGAAGTTTTGGGGCATATTTTTAAGAACTTCTGTATCGGGAAATAAATTCAGATATCCCTAATCACTAAAACACATAAATACCTATCAATCAAAGTATTGTTTTTCAATACACTTATGGCCAATTTCAGCATTTAATCGTATTTCCTTAATATTTCGTTCATTTTTGTACCTCATTTGTATTTTTCTTCAAATATTCTTAACTTGAAAAATGAAAAATTGTAAAATAGTGTAGTTTATATACAATTATATGTATTGGATTACGATAGGTTACAGTAAATGGATATTTTAAGAAGAATAATGAGATGGAAATAAGAAAATTTTGTTTATGGTGCAATAAAGAATTTACAGCACAAAGAACAACTACAAAATACTGTTCTCATAGATGTAATAATCAAGCTTATAAAGATCAAAAGAGAAAAGAGAAAATTGAGAACAAAAAAAATAAGAGTTTGATTTATCAAAGAATACCCTCTTATAATGAAATATGCTCAAAGGACTTCTTACGGGTGAATGAAGTTGGCATATATCTAGGATTGAGCAGACAAACCATTTACAAACTAATTCATTCAGGGCAACTACCTGTATCTAAAATTTCGTCAAGAATCATGCTTGTAAAACGCGCCGACATTGACGAGATGATGGAAAAGGCAATGGTAAGAAATATTCCTCCTGAAAAGGTAAAACAATTACCTCCAGAATATTATTCGATTTCTGAAATTAAAGAAACCTTTAACGTAAAAGATAGCTGGGTGTATAAAATTATTAGGGAAAATAATATTCCTAAAATTGTAAAAAACGGAAGAAGCTATTATAACAAGCTTCATATCGATAAGTTTTTTAAGCGAAAGGAAGATGCTAGCCATAAAGAAATTAATGACTGGATTAGTATTTCTGAAATCTGTACAGAATTCTCAATTACAACATCAGCTGCTTACACATTAGTATCAAGGCATCAGGTTCCTAAGAAAAAGGAAGGATTATCAGTGCTCTATTCAAAAAAACATGTTTTAACTGCCCGAGGTCTTAGTGAGCAATCATTCCAGGAATATTATACTGTACAGGAGGCAATGCAAAAATTCAATATTAGCCAGGATGGTCTGTATAGCTTGATAAAAAGAAATAACCTGGCTAAGATTAAAGAAGGAAAATACATAAAGATTCCCAAAGATGAGTTAGATCGAGTTTTTTCACCAACAAACACTGATTAATTATGACTTGTGTAAAAGTTACTTTAAGAAAACGTGAGATTTCTAAAGGAAGATTATCGCTTTATTTGGATTATTATCCTGCTATAAGAAATCCATATACAATGAAACTGACACGCAGGGAGGTTCTCGGTATATACATTTACAAAAAACCAAGAACAGAGATTGAAAAAGAATACAACCGTGAAGTATTGAACAAAGCTGAAGGTATTCGCGCAATCAGGGTGCAGTCGCTAATAAATGATCAATTTGGATTTCTGGACAAGCATAAACTTAAAGCAGACTTTTTAGATTACTTCTACAAAATTGCTCTAAAGAAAGATCAGAAATGGATGATGGTATATGCTCATTTTGAGAAATTTGTGAATGGCAGATGCTTGTTTGAGGATATAACGGTTGATTTAAGTAGAAAATTCAGGTCATATCTACTGAGTGCAAAACAGCTAAAACATACAAAATTTCCCATTTCTCAAAACTCTGCAGCCTCATATTTCTCAACATATAGGGCACTACTAAAACTGGCTTATCGGGACAAATTAATATTTGAGAATATAAACGACTTTCTGGAAAGCATTGAAACCGTCGATACCAAAATTGAATACCTGACATTGGAAGAACTCAAAACGCTTGCAGCAACTCCTTGTGACATATCTGTTTTGAAATCCGCTTCATTATTCTCGTGTTTGACCGGATTACGGATCAGCGACATCTTAAACTTAAGGTGGGATAATATTATTCCTGCATCCGAAGGCGAGTTTTGTATGCGGTTAAAAACAGAAAAAACCGATACGGAAACAACATTGCCTCTAAGCAATGAAGCTCTGCAATTATGCGGCAAACGTACCACTGGAAGAGTTTTTAAGGATCTGGAGAGAAGCATGACTTTTCAACCTTTGAAGAACTGGGTTGCCTCGGCCGGAATAAAAAAGAAGATAACATTTCACTGTTTCCGACATACTTTTGCAACTTTACAGATAGCTCTAGGCACAGATATCTACACCGTTTCGAAAATGCTAACTCATAAAAACGTTTCAACCACTCAGATTTACGCCGATTTGGTAAATGAAAAGAAACGGGAATCTGCCAATAAGATTAGCTTAAAATAATTCCTATGACAATTAAGAAGCCGGAAAATATTATTCTGATTCTTTTAGTTTGCTGTGCTATTCTGGTATTGGCGACATTAACAAGGTATTTTTGCTTATTATCAAAGCTTGATTTGTTTACATCGAATATCGTTTTCTTAATTGTCGTTGCATTTTCGTTGGCTGTATATATAAGTATTAATAGCCTGATCGATAATTTTTTGCTCCCCAAAATAATTTCTTCGAAACCTTTTGAGAGAAAAGAATCTGCCAGTAATGAGACTAAAATAGGTTTGGAGTTTGTTTCCAACAGTGTTTCAACGAATGAAATACGCGAAACATTTAAGGAAACATCAAAACAGAAAAAACAAAAATTATTAAAGCAAGCTCTCCAATATTCCCAGGAAGTTTTTGCTCCATATACCTCAGATTCTGAACTATTAAGACTGTGTACATTTGTAGAAATGTATTCAAATGAAGAAGAGTTAAAATCAATACAACCAATAAAAGTTGACAAGCAATTAAAAGCTAGCGACATCTATCATTATGGATGGAATATTTGGAACCACTTCAGAATCACAGACCAACTTTCTATCTCTCATTTCCTTAAAATAGTGTTTGCCCCTACCCTTCAGGAAGTGAGTGAAATAAAGACAATCAAGAAAAAACTTAGGATTCCTGACAGCAACTGTATTATTCCCATTAGGTACAAACTTGGCAACTAAAACATTATAGATCTTCGGTGTTTCTATGGTGTTTTTTTGGTGACTAACAGGCACCAGCAAAACACCTTTTTCATTTGTACACAAACAATTAAAAACAGTTGCCATGTGTAAAGATGAAATTACATTTGAAAAGTTACCGGAAGCTGTAGGCTTTCTAATTCATGAAGTAACCCAGTTAAGAAATCTTATCGAAGAAATCCAAAGACCGGATATTCCGAAAAGGCCAATCGATATCAATGAGGCTTGTAAAATTCTTATGAAAGCCAAATCGACAGTTTATACCCTTGTCCGAAAAGGAGATATTCCCTGCTATAAAAGCGGCAAGAAGCTCTATTTCTATGAGGATGAATTGTTGGAGTGGATAAATACAGGCCGGAAAAATAGTTCAGCCGATACCCATTCGCATATTCCCGCAATAATGACACCTGAAATTCTCTCAGAAGATTATTCCATTCCATTTTCAAAAAAACGATAAACACCATCCACCATGAATGCTTTTAGATTTAAACTTGAACCATATCAAGGTTCTTCAACACGACATACATGCCCTGCTTGTAATAAGAAGAATGTGTTTGTAAAATATATTGATACCGAAAAAAAGATTACCTTTTCGAAAAATGTGGGGAGATGTAACCGTGAAGAAAAATGCGGCTATCATTATACGCCCAGTCAATACTTTCAGGACAATAACTACATACTACCTAGAACAAGTGAAACCTCCTCCCCCTCCAACAGTGTACCAGAAACCATTCAGTCAATAAGTTTAATAGATCAAGATCTATTAAGAGAAAGCCAACAATCTTATAAACAAAATAATCTGTTTCAGTTCATAGGTTCACAAATTGGAGAAACTGCAACTTTGGAGTTATTTGAGAAATACAAAATAGGAACCTCTAAAATTTGGGAAGGAGCAACAATATTCTGGCAAGTGGATTCCAAGGGAAATATTCGCACAGGTAAAATAATGCAATACTCCCCCAAGACAGGCAGACGTATAAAATACCCGTTCAATCACATCTCATGGGTACATTTTCGAATTAAACAAGAAGATTTTAAACTCAAGCAGTGTTTTTTCGGAGAACACTTACTTAAAGAAGATACTTCGAAACCAATCGGAATAGTAGAAAGTGAGAAAAGTGCTGTAATTGCCGCACATTATTTAAAAGATTACCATTGGATAGCTTCCGGAGGGAAATATGGAAGCCTTAATACGAGCAATTTCAAAATACTAACCGACCAGAAAGTAGTTTTATTTCCTGATCTGGGTACCTTCAAAACATGGTACATTAAAGCCAAACTCATGAAAAGGTATGGCATCGATGTCCGAATTTCTGAGTTTTTAGAGCAATTAAACAAATCCGAGAAATTACCAGCCGGTTACGATATTGCAGACTATTTAATTGAGAAACTTGCACCGGAGACCAGGCACATTACAGAGCAAATGATAAAGCAAAATCCTGCTCTAAAATTGCTTATTGAAAAATTTGAACTAACGCCGGATGATAGTCTGAAGGAGGAAATCTCTTTGAATTTTTCTCAGCAAAAACAACTGAAACTATAAGGCCTCACAACTGTAATAACCTATCAGTTTTATGCGAAGCAAGTTTATGTATTGGTATTACCAATACCCTTGCTTCTGCATCCCGCTGGTCTAAGTAGAAGAAAATGAAGAATCGAAATAAAGGTGGTAGACCACGAAAAATGGTATCAGAAAAGAAAACCTATATCGTCAGTTTAAAAATGTCAACTGAAGAATACTATACACTAAAGGGAAAAGCGGCAGAAGCAAAAACATCAATGAGTGAAATTATCCGACAGTCGATTGCTTCATGTAAAATAATTCAAAGGTTGACACCTGAACTGAACGGTCATATCAGAAAACTTTGCGGGATGGCTAACAATCTAAACCAAATAGCGAAGAAGGCTAACGCGGGAGGTTACAAAAACACAAGGACAGAGTATTTGCATTTAGCGGGTGAGATTGACAACATCATTGATAAAATTAAATGATCGCCAAAATTATAAAGGGAAAAGGTTTTAAAGGAGTCGTTGAATATGTACTTGACAAAAGGAAGGCAGCAGAAATTCTTTCCACAGATGGAGTTAGAACTAAAAACACCCAAACCATTATCCAGAGTTTTATCCAACAAACAAACCTGAATTCCCGGATGATTAAAACAGTTGGTCATATTTCTCTCAATTTTTCAGCGCAGGACAGGGATAACCTGAGTAATCCGAAAATAGTGGAAATTGCCAACGAATATATGGAGAGAATGGGAATTAAGGACACCCAATACATTATCGTTCGCCATTACGACAAGGAGCATCCACACATTCACCTTGTTTTTAACCGTGTAAACAATCAGGGTAAAACCATTTCAGATAAAAATGATCGCTTTCGCAGCGAAAAGATCTGTAAGGACTTGACTTTTGATTTCGGACTCTATTTCGCAAAAGGGAAAGAGAATGTAAAGGAACACCGTCTGCGAGAGCCGGATAGAACCAAATATGAAATATACAATACACTAAAAGAGGTTGTACCCAACTGCAAGTCATGGAATGCCCTGATTCAAGCCTTGAAAGAAGAGGGAATACAAACTTCTTTTAAGTATAAAGGGCGTACGGACGAGGTTCAGGGAATAATATTCACAAAAAACAACTTCAAATTCAATGGTTCTAAAGTTGACCGGCAATTTAGTTTCTCCAAAATAAACAGGCAGATACAGCAAAATATTTCGCGTGAATCTCGCATCAATACAAAACATAGCCGTGGACATGAATTGAATCCATTAGTAAATCTATCGTTATCAGCATATAAATACAGACATTTTGACCGAGAGAATCAAAGTTCTTCTGTAAATCTGAAGAAAAAGCACAAGAACAGGAATCGAGGGCTAGGAAGATAATTAAATAATTGAATATGAGTAACATTAGTTTAATAGCGGCCATGTTTGAGGAAATCAAAAAGAGGTTATCAACAATTGAAAAAGAGATGGAAAACAACAACAAACAAAAGTCCAAAGAAGATACTCCAAAACAAGAGGAACGACAGAAATTTGTATTGGCCCGTACGTTTCTGAATGAAATCCAACGGATAATAGAAACTTCGTCTCAAAGGGATTCTGATAAAACAAAATCAGAGATCCTGCGCATTAAAACTGATCTTACAAATCATATCAATCAGTTAAAAACAAGTATCGAAAGTTTAAAATGCTTTCCCAAAAAGAAGAAAAGGAACCTTCCGGTAAGCGAGTTGAAAATGTGGAAAATTGGATCAACTATTGTATTTGCATTACTCCTGTTGTGTATTGGTGCCCTAAAAATTCAAAATGCAAGGCTAACGGATAATGATCTAAAATACAGATATATTAACTTACTCCAGGGAATTGATTTAACAGGTTTGAGAAATATGGAAACAATATTTCATATTAAGCGCGATAAAGAATTTATAAAAGACATTCGGGAAGCTGTAGAAACATACGAGTTGAACGTTAAAAAAGGCCTTAACGACAAAGGGAATGTTATCAATCCAGAACTTGTAATTTCTCCTGATGAAAGCATGCCAAAATGAACTCCATTCAATTTAAAAGTGATTCCAAATCACAAACAAATTTATTCAATTCAATCCAAACAAGCCTTCGGTTGCAAAAGACTTCGGCATAAACGCCGCGCATGAATAGTCAAGAGTTTTTGAAAGCGATTATACTTTTGCATGAATACACCTTTCTCATACTTCGAATGGAAAATTCATTGCAAAATAGCTGTAAAAACACTTGACGATTAACGCGCCTCCCCCGCTTCGATTACCATCGTCCATTCCGATTCCTTTTGCAATTCGGATTAAATTGATTTTGGAGTGTTTACGATTTGGAATGATGACTTCTATCTGTTAAATAACAAATTGATCATAATTGAATTAATTAGGTACTGGTCGTTTAAAGGAAGCTTATACTTAATTCTGCCAAGTATTATTACTTACTCTAAAACTGAAGCCAATTTGAGATAAGCTAGTTTATGACTGTAAATTAGGCATTCTTAAAAACCTGGTTGAACTGGAACATGTGACGATTTGTAAGATTTATCAAAATC
>NZ_JBFHGM010000049.1:0-24082 GCF_041583095.1 Draconibacterium sp. | reverse complement strand
TAATGATAGTTTCATAACAAGAAACAGTTTTCGCCCCTTCCTCCTTTCAAAAAGGAAGCGGTGGTTTAGTTTTTTTTTCATAGTTTCGCTACGATTTTAGTTTATAAATCAAAAAATTTACATTAGTAATGTTAAACGGGAAGTATGTGGCGTATTTCCCGTTTTTTTTAGATGCATAGGTGTTTCATTTCATAGGCAGAATTTGTTTTAGTTAGCTAGTTTATTAAATAAAATTTGTGAAATACTATTTCAGCTTCACCGTAATGTAATCATTATCAACTTGGTAATCTACTGGCACTAACTCGTTAATAACTTCAAAGTGCTGTTCAATTGGTTTATGTTTTCTCAGTACTCCTGAGATATATTCGTATTTAAATTCGTCTTGCGGGTAATCAATTTCTACATCCCACCAGCGCTCCATAATTTTAAAAACCTTGTCGACCGATTCGTTGCGGAATTCATAACGTCCTTCGCGCCAGGCAGTGTAAATGTCAAAATCTTTTTCGCCTATTAAAACCTCGGCAGTTTCGGTGTAAAAAGTTGCCTGTTCGCCGGGATACAAATCCTTAAAGAAATTGCCCGAAATGATTTTAACTTTTCCTTCCACCAATGTAGTCTCAATCATTTTATCTTCGGGATACTCGCAAATATTAAACTTGGTTCCGGTAACTTTTACGGTGTGATTGCCTGTTTTTACCAGGAACGGATTCTTCTCGCTCGAAGTAACCTCAAAATAAGCCTCACCACGCAAGCTGATTTCCCGGTTCGTTTCAGTAAAATCTGATGGGAAAGAAAGCTGCGAGCCGGCATTAAGCCAAACATGTGTACCATCGGCCAAAAACACTTCTTTTATTTGTCCTTTTATGGCTTCAACTGTACGCATCTCAACTTTGCGTGCTGATGCTCTCTCCGAATAGATATAATGACTCATCCAACCAACTCCTAAAGCCACTACAATAATTGCTGCGATTTTCACCAGCTCCTTAAAATAACCTTGTTTTACTTTCGAAATATTTATTCGGTTTTCCAATTCAAGCCATTCATTGTTTTCTAAAACTTTTAACCTGTCCGAATCAATTTCTGCTGCATTCCAAATATCTTTTTCTTTGAACAGTTTCTTTCTGTTCTCCGGATTTTCATTCAGCCAATTCATCAATGTGGCTATTTCTTCCTGGTCTGCATTTCCCTGAATAAAATGCAGAATAACCTGATCTATATTTTCAGTGTTTTTCTCGTTCATTTTTAATAAGAGTATTTAAGTACAAGATAACCCTACCTCAGTCGCTAAATATTTTTAAGAATTAACAGGAAATAGGATAAATTGAAGTCTTTAAATTCATCATGAAAGATTTTGAGGGCTTTTGAAATGTGCTTTTCAACCGTCTTTATCGACAGGTCGTACTTTTGTGCAATCTCTTTGTTCGACAAACCATTAAAACGGCTATCGTGAAATATTTGAGCACATTTTGGAGGTAACTTTTCTAAAGTATTTTGAATGCGCTCTCTGATTTCAAACTCCAGAATACTTTTTTCAGAATGCAGAAAATAATTTATTTCTTCCTGTTTCAACTGAAATTCAATCTCACTCTGTTTTCCGGCCCTGAAACGTTCTTTCTCGAAATATTTGTAACAGCGATTTTTAACTATTGAAAACAGATAGGCCGACAAAGTGGTTTTTAATTCGATTTGCTTTCTGTTTTTCCAAAGCTCGTAAAAACAATCCTGCACAAAGTCCTTCGCAAGATCCTCTTCAACAAATTTACGGGCGAAAAGAAAAAGCGGTTGGTAATACTTTGAGAATAACTCATTGAAGGCAGAATAATCACCTTCTTTAATTTTCCTGAATAATATAGATTCAAGCTTGAGTTTCATTAACAGAAAGTAAATTAGTTTAGTTACAGTTTAGTTTAAGCACACAAAAGTATGCTTTTTATGTAATTCGCAAACTGTTTAGAGACATACCACCTGTTTTATTATTCTATGCTTAATGGAGAAATAAGACCGAGATACTTTAAAAGTATTAAAAACACACCAGGAAAGATTTTAGTGATTGTGCAGATAAAACATTAAACGCTGCACCTTTTTTTAGGGATTTCCATAGAAACAATTACATTTGCGCCCTAAAGCCGCAATTCTTCAATTTAAAACAGGAAACGATTGATACCAAAAATCGTTATATGGAACAGATTGATTATAATTCAGACTGGCGCAAAGTAGCGTCAACTATTTACAAAAAACCTACCGATTCCAAAATTTATGGAATGGTAGAGTTGGATGTTACTGATATTGAAAAATATATCGCCAAAAAGAGAAAAGAAGGCTTAAAAACCACACTTACTTATATTATCACACTTATTATTGGCAGGGCAATCAGAAACGAAGTACCCGAACTGAACACCTTTGTGAAGGGCTCGAAAATTGCTCAACGCAAACAGGTCGACGGTGTGGTAAGTGTTCTGCTGGCGGGTGGAGAAATGGGCTCGGTAAAAGTTGAAAATGCCGACCAGCGCACCATTCAGGAAGTTACCGACGAAATTGCCGAACATATCCGCCAGTCGCGAAAGGGTAACGAACGCGACGAAATGCAATCGAAAAATATGCTTGCACGGGTTCCGTGGCCTTTCCGTAAATGGTTGTTCCGCTTGTATCGGGTACTAACTATCGACTGGGGAATTTCGTTACCCGGAATCGGTCTTGATTCAAATAGTTTTGGATCGTACGTGGTCTCGAATATTGGCACTGTTGGTCTCGATACCGGTTATGGTTCGCTGCTACCATCGTCGAATGTGTCGCTGGTAATGATTCTCGGATCTGTTCAGAATAAACCGGCCGTAGTTAACGGAGAAATTGTTTCGCGCCGTATCATGTTACTTTCTGCAACGCTCGATCATCGGGTGGTTGACGGATCGCACGGAGGACGCCTGTTCCGACACATAAAATACTTGTTAAAAAATCCACATCTACTGGAAGAAAAGCCCGACGAAAACCTGGCTAAATTTTAAGAAGAATCCTTCTCTGAAATGTTGCTGAGCATTTTTGAAATTTTTTCCGTGTACGAACACGGAAATACTGATATTTTTGTTTAGATTTGAAAGCGAGTTACTAAACTAACAATTTTTAATCTTAAAATCAGAAAAGCTATCAAACTAAATAAACAAATACGAATTAAGGATATTGCCGAACAAGCAAAAGTTTCAATTGGCACAGTTGACAGGGTTTTACACAACCGCGGAGAGGTTGCACCGGCAACAAAAAAGAAAATTCTTGAAATTGTAAAAGAACTTAATTACCAACCCAACATTTTGGCAAGTACGCTTGCCTCAAAAAAATCGGCCAGGTTTGCCACGCTGCTTCCTCAGCCTCCTGCTGGAGAAGGCTACTGGTCAAAACCAATAAAAGGTATAAAAAAACGAATTTCGGAGTTGCCGCAATACGGGCTACAAATTGAGTCGTTTACCTTTAACCAGGCCGATTCAAAAAGTTTTGTGGAAGAAGCCAATAAGGTGCTTGCCATAAAACCCGATGGCGTTGTACTGGCTCCCTTTTTCAAAAAAGAAGCTACTGCTTTTATCGAAAAACTAAAAGAGCTGGAAATTCCTTTTGTCTTTATTGATTCGAATATTAAAGACGTTGGTCAACTTAGTTACATCGGCCAGAATTCATATCAAAGTGGATTGGTATCGGGGAAATTGCTTGACCTGATGTTGAGCGACGGAAACATTCTTGTTATTCATTTTGCAAAAGAAATGGATAACCAGAACCACCTGGTACAGCGCGAAATGGGAATTCACGACTGGTTTAAGCAAAAAAAGGATAACAACCACGATTTATTCACCATCGAAATTCCGGATACCAATTCGGATAAATGGATGCAAAGAGTGGAAAAAAATATTTCAGAGAAGAATATTAAAGGAATTCTGGTTACCAACTCGAAGGTATTTTATGTAGGACGTTTGCTTAAAAAGTTAAAAATCGATGACATTAAAGTCATCGGACACGACCTCTTAAAGGAAAACATTAAATACCTGAAAGAAGATCTGGTTCATTTTCTTATTTGTCAACGCCCCGAAGAACAGGGCTACAATTCGGTGAACAAACTATTCAGAAGCGTTGTGCAAAAGCGTGAAATTCAGGATGAAAGTTACACCCCAATTGATATTGTTACCAAAGAGAACGTTGATTACTACAAAGAATTTAAATAAACATTATGCAAGCACTATCATTTAATGATTTAAAAGACAAAGTATGCGTAATTACCGGTGGCGCAGGAGTTTTGGGTACCGCTATGGTAAAAGCAATAGCATCGGTTGGCACCAAAATCGCCATCGCCGATATTAATAAAGAAGTAGCCGATAAAGTAGCTGCGGAGATTGCGGCTGAATCTGGTGCTGAAGTGATTGGTGTTGAAGCCAATGTGCTCGATAAAGAATCGCTTGAGTTTGCCAAAGCCGAGATTAATAAACGACTGGGACCAATTGATATATTGATTAATGGTGCCGGCGGAAACAGCCCGCAGGCAACGACAAAAGTAGAAACCATAACCGAGAATAATATTGACAACCTTGAAGACACTTTTTATGGTTTGCAAATGGAAGGTTTCGATAAAGTATTTGCGCTGAACTTCAAAGGCACGTTATTGCCTACAATGGTATTTACACGCGACATGCTTGCCAATAGAAAAGGCGTTGTACTTAATGTTTCGTCGATGAACTCGTACAAACCATTAACCAAAATTCCGGCTTATTCGGCGGCAAAAGCATCGATCAATAATTTTACCGAGTGGTTGTCGGTGCATCTAGCAAAAGTTGGCATCAGGGTAAATGCTATTGCTCCCGGATTTTTTATCACGCACCAAAACCGCTTTTTGGTTATGGATGAAAAAACAGGCAATTACTCCCCTCGCGGGCAAAAAATTGTCGACAACACGCCAATGGGAAAATTTGGTGAACCTGAAGATTTACAGGGCGCAACACTTTTCCTGATTTCTGATGTTTCAAATTTTATTACCGGAATTGTAATCCCGGTTGACGGAGGATACAGCGCATTTGGTGGCGTTTAACGGAATTATTTGAGCGATCAGAAATTACTAAAAGCAGGTTACATCAGCAACAAAACACCCCACAAACAGTACAACTTAATGTGGTATACAAAAAATCAATAAATATGAAATTGAAACAAAATTGTAAATATGCCATGCTGGTTCCAACAAGTATGGGAACACGCATTACTCCTGAAAACGGTCAACCGGTTCACTCAAGCGATAAATTCACATTGTACGCTACCAGTGCCGAGACCAATGTTGCAAGCATCTCGTCGTACCTGGGATTGCCGGTAAAAGTGTTGACTACATTTGTGAAAGACAGTCCGATTGCAAAATTTATACAGAGCAATTTGAAGGCCCGTCACATGGATTATGAAGGCCCGGAAGTGGAGCAAGGCAATCCGTGGGGTTACCGCCACCAGATAAATATTGCCGACAGTGGATACGGCAGCCGCGGACCACGCGTTTTTAACGACCGCGCCGGTGAAGTAGGCCGTACACTTAATGTGAAAGACTTTGATCTGGAACGGATTTTTGGCGAAGAAGGTGTTCAGATCGTACACTTGTCTGGGCTGATCGGTGCTTTATCGCCTGAAACAACCCAGTTTTGCCTGGAAGTTGCAAGAGCAGCAAAAAAACACGGTACCAAAATTTCGTTCGACCTGAATTACAGAGCTTCATTCTGGAAAGGCCGCGAAGAACAGCTGAGAAAAGATTTTACCGAAATTGCCTCGGTATCAGACATTCTCATCGGTAACGAAGAAGATTTCCAGTTATGTTTTGGAATTGAAGGACCACCTGCCGGCGGCGAAGGTTTAAATGCCAAAATTGACGGTTTTAAAGGACTTATCACCCGCGTAAAAGAAACATTTCCTAACGCTTCTGTTTTTGCAACAACACTACGTGAAGTTATCAGTGTAAACGAACACCTTTGGGGAGCTATTATGCTTGAAGGCGACAACTGGCATGTGGTTGAACCACGTACCATCCACGTACTCGACCGCATTGGCGGTGGCGATGGTTTTGTTGGCGGAATGTTGTATGGTATATTAAAAGAATGGGAACCTGAGAAATGGCCTCAATTTGGCTGGGCAACCGGAGCGCTGGCCACCACATTTTTAACCGACTACGCTCAACCTGCCGACGAAGAACAGGTTTGGAGTGTTTGGGGCGGTAATGCACGCGTTAAACGCTAATCATTAAATTTTAAAGCAGATCAAAAATGATATATTTCGAAAAAGGATCTACCGAAACGGCACTCAGTGCTAAGGATCTGAAAAATGGCCTGTTTGAAGCTTTCGAAAAAATGGGAGCCAAACAAAAAGTTTTGGCCATTCCTCCGGATTATACGCGACTTCCATCGCGTGCAGGCGAGCTTACCGAATTTGCCTGGGAATATTTTGGAGAACGTCTAACCGATGTACTTCCAGCCTTGGGCACACACACGCCGATGACGATGGAGCAAATCAGCCACATGTTTGGAAAAATGCCAACCGAGTTGATTCGCGACCACGACTGGCGAAACGATGTGGTTACGCTGGGCACCGTTCCTGCTGAATTCGTAAAGGAAGTTTCGGAAGGTGCCGTTGATTATTCATGGCCGGCACAGGTAAATAAAATTCTGGTTGAAGGCAATTACGATTTGATTTTATCGATTGGTCAGGTTGTTCCGCACGAAGTAGTTGGAATGGCCAATTACAATAAAAATATTTTTGTAGGAACCGGTGGCGCCGAAGGCATAAACAAAAGCCATTACATTGGTGCGGCCTACGGTATGGAACGCATGATGGGACGTGCCGATACGCCTGTTCGGAAGATTTTTAATTATGCCTCCGAAAAATTTTCAAACCATATGCCTATCGTATATGTGCAAACGGTGGTTGGATTAAATAACGATGGCAAATTACAAACGTACGGACTTTTTATCGGCGATGATTTTGAAGTGTTTGATAAAGCCGCAAAACTTTCGCTGGAAGTGAATTTTGAAATGGTAGACAAACCAATTGCGAAAGCAGTGGTTTGGCTCGATCCTACCGAATTTAAAAGTACCTGGCTGGGAAACAAAAGTATCTATCGCACGCGCATGGCATTAGCCGACGGCGCTGAACTGATCGTTTTGGCTCCGGCTTTAAAGGAATTTGGCGAAGACCCTAAAATTGATGAGTTAATTCGAAAGTACGGCTACTTCGGAACGCCTCACACCTTAAAACTTGTAGCGGAGAACGAAGATCTGCAAAATAACCTGGGAGCTGCAGCGCACCTTATTCACGGATCATCCGAAGGACGTTTTAACATCACCTATTGCCCGGGAAAAGGGAAAGAAAATATAACACAACAGGAAATTGAAAGTGTTGGATTTAAATATGGTGATTACGATGAAGTCACAGCCAAATACAATCCGAAAAAGCTAAAAGACGGTTTCAACACAATGCCTGATGGGGAAGAAATATTTTACATTTCAAATCCGGCAATTGGACTGTGGGCATACCGCGAACGTTTTGATTATTAACAAAAACAGACAGCAGAATTGAGTACTTCGAGCGAAAAAAAGAGCATAAACTGGGGAATAATCGGTGTAGGAAATGTAACTGAAGTTAAAAGTGGTCCGGCTTTTTATAAAGTCGAAAACTCAAGGCTGGTGGCAGTAATGCGCCGAAATGCCGAATTGGCTAAAGATTATGCCCGTCGCCACAATGTTCCGAAATGGTACTGTGATGGTTCGGCATTGATCAACGATGCCGAAGTGGATGCGGTATATATTGCCACTCCTCCTGACACACATGCGTCGTACGCTATTGAAGCGTTAAAGGCCGGGAAACCGGTTTACGTTGAAAAACCAATGGCGCGCAATTATACCGAATGTATTCAGATGTTGAAAGTTGCAGAAGAAACAAAAACTCCGTTATGGGTGGCCTATTACCGAAGAACTTTACCCGCGTTTTTAAAGGTAAAAGAACTGGTGAAAAATGGCAGTATTGGCAAACCTTTAATGGTGAATATAAAATTGTATAAACAAGCTGCCGAAGCCAATCAGAAGCCGGAAGAAATGCACTGGCATGTATTTCCGGAGATTGCCGGTGGCGGGCATTTTTTCGATCTTGCCTCACACCAAATGGATTACCTTGATTTTGTTTTTGGAAAAATCACTGAAATTAAAGGACAAGCGGTTAATCTGGCCGGACTCTACCCTGCTGAAGATACTGTTACCGGAACCTGGAAACACGAATCAGGTGTTGTCGGCACCGGAAGCTGGTGTTTTGTTGTAGATGAAAAATCGGAAAAGGATAATATTCAAATTATCGGAGAAAAAGGCGAAATTTGTTTGCCTTGTTTCACACATGGCGACGTTATCGTAAAAAACCAAAATGGAAAAGAAAAACTAAGTTTTAATAATCCGCAACACATCTCGCAAAACCTTGTTGAACAGGTGGTGAATGAATTACTTGGAAATGGCACATGTGTGAGCTCCGGCGAATCAGCGGCCCGCACCAGCTGGGTACTTGATGAGATGGTAAAAGATTATTATTCGGAACCACAATAGACACATTAGAACACTGATGAAGATTATAATTGACAATAAAATACCATACATTAAAGGTGCACTTGAACCTTTTGCCGAAGTTGTCTACCTTCCGGGAAGTGAAACTACTTCCGAAGTTGTAAAAGATGCGGACGCAATTATTACACGAACAAGAACCATTTGTAATGAAAAATTGCTTCGGGGTTCGAAAGTAAAATATATAGCTACGGCAACCATAGGTTTCGATCACATCGATACAGATTACTGCAAACAAGCAGGAATTGAATGGACCAATGCTCCGGGTTGTAATGCCGAGAGTGTGAATCAATACATTGCTTCCGCTTTGTGCTCATGGGTAATGCGCAAAAGAACCGATCTAACGGGGTTAACCATTGGAATTGTTGGTGTTGGAAATGTTGGGAAACGCATTGCGAAAACCTGCAAAATTCTTGGAATGAATGTTCTGTTGAACGACCCTCCACGTGAACGAACAGAAGGAAGTAGCGAATTTGTTTCGCTGGAGACAATTCAAAACGAAGCCGACATTATTACCTTTCATGTTCCGTTGAATATGACCGGCGAAGATGCTACTTTTCATATGGTAGATGAAGATTTTCTGCAAAACCTGAAGAAAAATCCATTACTAATAAATTCGTGCCGTGGAGAGGTTTGTGATTCAGAAGCCATCTACAATGCCCTTGAAGCAAACGATATTAAAGGTTTTATTACCGATTGCTGGGAGAATGAACCGGATATAAATCTCGATCTGTTAAACCTTTGTGAGTACGGAACGCCACATATTGCAGGCTATTCAAAAGACGGCAAAGCCAACGGAACAAAAATGAGTGTACAGGCCATTAGCCGTTTTTTTGATTTGGGCATCAACAATTGGGCACCAACCAATGTTGAACTACCTGCAACTACAACCATTGAAATTGATGGCAACCAACGCCGCGAATATTCGATTTTGGCGGAAGCTATTTTAAGCACTTACGATATTGAAAACGATGACGACGACCTTCGTGATTCACCGCTAAAGTTTGAACAACTGCGAGGAGATTACCCTGTTCGCAGGGAGTTTAATACGTATACCATTGAAGCAAAAAATATTGAAATAGAAACTTTGGAAAAACTGAAAGAATTAGGATTTCAAATTAAAAACAAATAATACGCAATAGCATGAAAAAATTAGCTGATATTGGATTGATCGGGTTAGCTGTTATGGGCGAAAACCTGGTGCTAAACATGGAAAGCAAAGGCTACACAGTGGCCGTATACAACCGCACGGTTGAGAAAGTTGACAAATTTGTAAATGGCAGAGGAGCCGGTAAAAACTTTATCGGAGCGCATTCAATCGAGGATTTTTGTGCTTCACTGGAGAAGCCTCGTAAGGTTATGATGCTGGTAAAAGCAGGTCAGCCGGTTGATGACTTTATCGATATGGTTATCCCCCACCTTGAGGCGGGCGACATTATCATCGATGGCGGTAATTCACATTTTCCTGATACAATTCGCCGTACTAATTATGTAGAAAGCAAAGGATTGCTTTACATCGGAACAGGTGTTTCAGGTGGCGAGGAAGGCGCATTAAAAGGTCCTTCAATTATGCCGGGAGGATCGCCGGCTGCATGGCCACATGTGAAAGAGATTTTCCAGGCTGTATCGGCAAAAGTTGAAAGCGGCGAACCTTGTTGCGACTGGGTTGGCGAAGGCGGTGCCGGTCACTTCGTAAAAATGGTTCACAACGGAATCGAATACGGAGATATGCAGATTATCACCGAAGCTTACCAGTTAATGAAAGAGTTGCTGGGAATGAGCAACGATGAAATGCACGAGGTATTCAAAAAATGGAACGAAGGTATTTTAGACAGTTACCTTATTGAAATTACACGCGACATTTTAGGTTATAAAGACGAGAATGGTGAGGAAACAGTTGAAATGATCCTTGACACAGCCGGCCAGAAAGGAACCGGTAAATGGACCGGAATTTCTGCACTTGATTTGGGTATTCCGTTAACCCTAATCGGTGAGTCGGTTTTTGCCCGTTGTTTGTCGGCCCAGAAAGATTTGCGTGTTCAGGCCTCAAAAGTAATTGAAGGCCCCAAACCGGAATTTAAAGGCGACAAAAAACAATTTATCGACGATATTGAAAGTGCATTGTTAGGTGCAAAAATAATCTCGTACGCACAGGGTTACAACCTGATGATGGAAGCTGCCAGCGAACACAGCTGGAACCTGAATTACGGAGGAATTGCCCTGATGTGGCGCGGAGGATGTATTATCCGTTCGGTTTTCCTTGGAGATATCAAAAAAGCATTCGATAACAACCCGGAATTGCCAAACTTGCTGCTCGATCCTTTCTTCAAACAAAAGGTTGAAGAGGCTCAGGCCGGTTGGCGCCGTGTTTGTTCAACTGCATTGGCCAACGGAATTCCGGTGCCTGCATTAACTTCAGCACTGTGTTACTTCGATGGTTTCCGCAGCGAGCGTTTGCCGGCCAACTTACTTCAGGCACAACGCGATTATTTCGGTGCACATACCTACGAAAGAGTTGACAAACCACGAGGCGAATTTTTCCATACCAACTGGACAGGCCGTGGTGGCGATACAGCATCGTCAACTTACAACGTTTAAAAATTTGGAATACATAAAAGAAAAAAGGAAGCTCATGCTTCCTTTTTTTATTGCTGGAAATTAATCATCGCTTTTATCGCCCCGAACTTATAGCCCTCGACAACATCGAAAGCCACAGGTGTTTCTTCCACCGTAAATTCGTGCGTAACCATCTTCGAAACCTGAACCGCTCCGGAGATTACCAAATCAATCGCTTCTTCAACACAATGGTTTTGGCGGCGTACATTGATTACAGTTAATTCCTTCCGGCGCATTAAATCCATATCGAAAACATATTGCGCATCAGGCGGAATACCAACCAATACCAGTTTTCCTCCCGGTCTCAGAATTTTAATGGCATTATTTACTGCTTCCTGTTCGCCACTGGCTTCAAAAACCACATCAAGCAAAAGTTCTTCCTGTTTTTGTACAGCAGCTTCCACATCTTCATTCGTAGGATTTATTAACCACGATGCACCAATTTCATCGGCTTTACTCAAACGATAATCCAGTGGCTCAATCACTCCCACACTGTTTACATCGTCGGCCAACAGTTTCAGCAGAATACTCAAACCAATCGGACCGGCCCCAAAAATCCCAACCGTTGTTTCCTTATTCTCAATTTGTCCAAGCTTAACCGCATAAACTCCAATTGAAAGTGGTTCGATCAAGGCTGCCTGCCTGGCATTTAATTTATCGGTAACCGGGTAGCAGGTAAACGAGGGCATAACAATGTATTCTGCCAAACAGCCTTCAATCTGGCCAGGGCAACCTAAAAACTTATTATTCCGGCAGGTATGCGGACGGCCCGCCAAACATTGATCGCAAGTGCCACAATGAACTGAAGGATCGACAACCACCAGGTCACCAACCTTAACATTGCTTACTTCTTTACCGGCTTCAACAATTACGCCCGAGCATTCGTGCCCTACCATAAACGGGTATTCAACAACCTGCGAACCAATCTTCCCTTCCGAGTAATAATGAATATCCGATCCACAAACTCCAACAGTGGAGATTTTTATCTTCACATCCGTATCGCTCGTCAACACTGGTTCAGCTGTCTCTGTTAACTTCATCTGCCGAATTCCGGTTAAAACTATTGCTTTCATTTTTTATAAGAATTAGCTATTTGCAAATTGAACACCGGCTTTGTTGCCACTTTTAGATTTTGACTAAAAATACGATCTGTTATTATTCGTACCAAATAAAAACATTGAAAGATTTTAAACAAATCAGCTTTCTGAACACCCAAATTCTGCCGGGAACAATACAAAATGCTACATTATTTGTTGATGCTTTACACAACTATATGAGTATGATTTTTGTCACCATATGTATATTTTTTACTTTTTTCGAATAAATGGCGATTTTTTTCAAAAGAAACTAAAACTATTCTAAAACATATTGTCAATATCACAAACACTGACAATCAAGACCATAAGTCTTATCAATAAGACCTTTTTAACAAACATTAATTAATTTTAAAAAATACTTAAGATTTAAATCATTTTTATACTATATTAGCGGAGCCTTATATGAATAAAACGATTTAGATACTTATTAGAACTACCTTTTCTCTATTAGACCAATAAGTTTTCTGATCTAACTAAACTAGACTATGAACAATCGGGTTATCAACAAAAGATAACCCGCTTTTTTTTGGTAAAAACGGAATTAGGCTAAACGTTTCAGCAAGCGCATAAACCGGATGTAAAACAAAATTCCTGCTGTTCCCAAACCAACCAAATAACCATACCAAATTCCCTGAGGCCCGGCATTTAAAACAAACGTAAAAACATAACTGGTTGGAATACCAATTAGCAAATAAGCAATAAATGCAATTAGCATTGGAGTGGTAACATCGGCCATTCCGCGCAACGAACTTTGCATTATAACCTGTAAGCCATCGAATAACTGAAAAACGGCGGCTATAATCAGTAAACTGGCTGCAACCTGAATTACGTTTTCGTCGGTGCTAAACATTAATGGAAGTACATTTCGTAACAATATAAATAGTAGTGCCGACAATGACATAACTAAAAGTACCAAATGTGTAGATGCAAAAACCGCTCGCCTTAACGAGAGATAATCCTTATCACCCATTTGATGACTTACGCGAATGGTATTGGCCTGCGATATGCCGAGCGAAATCATATAGGTGAATGTGGCTAATCCGAGCGCTACCTGGTGGGCAGCAAGCGGAGTTTCGCCCAGCCACCCCATCATTACCGCTCCAATTGCAAAGGCTGCAACTTCAACAATCAACTGAAAGCCGATTGGAATACCAATTCGTAATAAAGCCACAATATCCTTTTTGAATATTTTTTGATAGCGGGCAAAAACAAAATATCGTTTAAACCGATTATTCCGAAGAATAAAATAGGCAAAAAGTAATGGCATACAAATTCGCGAGGTAAGCGTCCCGATTCCAGCTCCCAGAAGTCCCATTTCCGGGAAACCGAACTTACCGAAAATAAATACATAGTTCACCGCAATATTTATAACGTTGGCGCTGAGGGTAATTTGCATGGCAATCTTTGTATTTCCGATTCCTTCGAAAAACTGCTTTAGAGTGAAAAAGAACATAAAAGGCAGATATGAAGCGCAAAGCAAGAGATAGTACGGGCGGGCCAGGTGCAAAACATTTTCGGGCTGCCCCATAAACGGAAGAAAAAAGTATATGCTGAACATAAGCGCCGTTAAAGCCACCGATGCAGTAAGATGTGCTGCAATTCCATTTTTCAACCAGACAATAGCCTTTTGCAATTGATTTTGGCCAAAAGCCTTTCCAACCAAAGGAGTAAGCCCCATTGTGACGCCCATACCAAAAACCATCCCAATCATAAATACACTGTTGGCAAACGATGCTGCTGCAAGTTCAGTTGTTCCAACATGTCCAACCATCATGTTATCGGCCAGCGATACGGTAACCTGTCCGATTTGCGATAAAACGATCGGAAGTGCCAGGGTTAGATTACGCCTGTAAAATGGAAGATAATCTTGAAATTTCATTCCGCAAATCTACAACATCGCGGTCATCAATTGTGCAAGAACACAACTATTTTCGCTTCACAAATACATATGAAACTTTAAACGAGGCATATGGCTTTCTTTCAAAATCAGTTTCAACATACAGGTTATCTCCTGTAGTGCGGGTCTGATACTTCATACTGTTAAAGATATTTGCCCACGAAACTTCGGTTATCAGCCTTCTGCTAAAGAATGATTTGCGCAATACAAGGTTCGAATAAGCGTAGCCATCCCTTTCCATTTGTGCATTAATTGCCTTGTTTTGATATACCAGCTGGTAACGCAAACTCAGTGTTTTTGAGATTCTGAAATTATTATTGGAGCGAATACTCCCACGGAATATTTCCTGAATATCAGATTTCCCATCAATCGTTGTGGTTAATTTATAAAAATAGGTACTTGTCGACAGGTTGGTATTCCACCATTTGAAAAGCTGGTAGCCCAGCATAAAATCAACACCAATACTCAGTGACTCTCCAACATTTTCCTTTGTCCACTCAATGGAGTTGCCCTCTCCCGTGCGGTAGTAATTTCGTGACAGATTGTCTGTTTGACGGGTAAATACCTCTCCCGATACAAAATTATCGCCCCACGATTTAAGGTAGCCCAGTTCGTATGCATTTACGTACGACGGCATTAAGTTTTCATTTCCGGAGAATGAAATATATGGAGTTTCATACCTTCGCAAAGGAATTAGCTCCCAGTAATCAGGGCGGTTAATTCGGCGCGAGTAACTTAAAGTAAATTGATTTTCATCCGATATATTATAAACAAAATGCGCGGTTGGAAACCAATCCCAGAATTGTGTTGTTGCCGGCACTGTTACCAGTTCATTATCGCCCATTAGATTGTAACTGTAGTTCGACTCTCGGTGCGTAAACTCTCCCCTCATTCCCAATTGATATTCCAACTTTCCAAAACGGCTTTTAAAAGTTGCATATCCTGCATACACATCCTGTTTAAAATCAATTTCTTCGTTTTCCTTATTGTTCACAAAAACACTAAGAACATTATAACTATTAAATGTACCACTTTCTGTTTCCACCTTTGGAATATGGTCAATGTTAACTTCAAGACCGGCTTCTAACCGGCTTTTATCCGACAATTTATTTTCGTACGAAACATTGGCATCAATAAGTAACTCATTGTGCTCTTTAGTCTGGTAGCCATATTTTTCAGAATGTTCGCTGTATAGCAGTTCGTCACGCTTTTGTTCTTCCAGCGGTTGCAAATAGGTAGATGAGCTGATATAGGCCGATAATAAATTCGAACGGTCTTTATTAAAAGCATGCTCATAGCTGGCCACAGCACTCAGGTAGCGGTAATACAGGTGGTATCGGCTATCAAAACCATACTCGTCATAGTTTTCCAAATTATTACCTTCATATATGCTTTCTGAATATGTTCCTTTCTCTTTGGAAGTGCTCGATCGGCGAATCGGATCGGCACTTAATTTAAAATCGAGATAATCTTTATCGGTTAAATCGTAATTAAATCCAAGCTCCATGAAAGTATTATTCTCACGGTCTTTCGATTTAACGTCCCAAAGCGTTTGGTAACGGGTGTTATTGCTGCTAACCGTTTGGTTACCTTGCTGCCACTGAATTTGCGAGACATAATCGTCAAGCTGCCCATTCAAATACCAACCGCCACGCTCTCCTTTCTGGTCGACCGAGAAAATAAGCTCAGAGGATCCAAGCGTGGAGAGGTTTAAACTGGTACTCACTTCAATACCCTCTAAACGATTACGCTTTAAAATAACCTGGATGATTCCGGCCGTACCTTCTGCATCGTATTTCGACGACGGGTTGGTAATAACTTCTATGTATTGAATTTTATTTGCCGGTATTTGGCGCAGTTTTTCTTCCCCGTTCAATTCGGGGCGACCGTTTATATAAACCAAAAATGTTCCATCGCCACGGTATGTCAACCGTCCGTCAACATCCAGTTCCAGTGATGGAATATTCTCCATTAAATCGATGGCTTTGTCTGCCCCCGGAAAATTCCGTGCATCAATAACTTTTCTGTCAACTTCGTATTTAACTCCTGAATTTCCGGATTGTATAATTATTTCATCCAATGCTTTCTGATCAACCGTTAAATCAATTTGCCCCAGGTCGTGCTCAGGCCTGGTAAGCTCCATTTTTTCAACATGATACATATCGTATCCCACAAAGCTAATTTTCAACTCATAATCACCCAACGGAAGATCGCTGATTTGAAACCCACCTGTTTCGTTGGTTATGTCGCCATATATTTTTGTGGAATCAGCTCGCGGTGTAACAATTACAGTTGCATATCTGATTGGAGTTCCGGATGTTTCATCTGTTACAACTCCCTTCAATTCAGAATTTTGGGCAAAAGCCAAAAAAACCAACATCACGAATATGGATGTTAAGAGTATCTTTTTAAGAAGTTGAAACAATAGTATGTTCATCCAAGTGGTTAATTAGTTCGCTCTAAATGTTTTTATCACAGTGCCTTATCCCGCCGCCCATAACAACTTTCTACAGTGTATAAACAAAACAACATTGAGTAAAAGGAATCCAGGGTTTGGAATAATGTCAACTTTTTTCTCTTATAATTTTCAAAAATAAACATATTTCTCAAAAATCTATGACTTATCATAAAAAATATAATTTTAGACCCATTGCTTTTGGAATTCAAATTTTATCCGCCGGAAACACTAATATAAAACAGTTTTTTACATTTATTAACAATTAACCATGCCACAGGTATCTCTCAACAGGTAACTTCCAATCTAAATTTTTTGAGTGTAAACATTTTTTGCAAAACAGAGTTATTATTTGCAGAAATTAAGATGACTTAAACTTATATTGATTTCAAAGTTGTATGAAGAAAATCAAAAAGATTCTAATCGCAAACCGAGGCGAAATTGCGATTCGCGTTATGCGAACCTGCAGGGAGCTTGATCTTGAATCAGTTGCCATTTACTCGGAAGCAGACAGGACTTCGCTTCATGTGCGTTATGCCCACGAAGCTTATTGTGTAGGTAAAGCACCATCGAGCGAAAGTTACCTGAACATTGATAAAATTATAGAAGTTGCCAAACAAAGTGGCGCTGATGCAATTCATCCCGGCTACGGCTTTTTATCGGAAAATGCCGATTTTGCCCGACGTTGTACCGAAGAAGGAATAGTGTTTATTGGTCCGTCGCCCGAAGTTATCATTCAAATGGGTGATAAAATCCAGGCGCGCGAAGCAATGACTGCCGCCGGAATTCCCGTAGTACCCGGAACCGATGGTGAAATAAAGTCGGAAGATGAAGCGCTTGAAGTGATAAAAAGTATCGGTTTGCCGGTAATGATAAAAGCATCGGCCGGTGGTGGCGGAAAAGGAATGCGCCTGGTGAAAAACGAGTCGGAAGTGGTTTCTGCAGTTCGCGCAGCCCGCTCTGAAGCTAAGTCGGCTTTTGGCGACGATGCCGTTTACATCGAAAAGTACATTACTTCGCCACATCACATCGAGTTTCAAATTTTGGCCGATCAGCACGGAAATACCGTTCATCTTTTCGAGCGTGAATGTTCGGTTCAGCGTCGTCACCAGAAAATGATCGAGGAAACTCCATCGCCGTTGATGACTCCTGAGTTGCGCGATGAAATGGGAAAAGCAGCCGTTGAAGCTGCAAAAGCAGTAAATTATGTTGGTGCCGGAACCATTGAATTTTTGGTGGATAACGACCTGAATTACTATTTCCTTGAAATGAATACGCGTTTGCAGGTGGAACACCCGATTACCGAACGTGTTACCGGAATCGACCTGGTAAAACAGCAAATTTATGCTGCTGAAGGCCGTGAATTGGAATTTGGGCAGGACGACCTTAGACAAAGGGGCCATGCCATAGAATGCCGTATTTATGCCGAAGATCCGGATAATAACTTTATGCCAAGCGCCGGAAAAGTATATAAGATATCAACTCCACTGGGGCTAGGCGTTCGTACCGATGGTTATGTGTATGAAGGTTATGAAATACCGATTTACTACGACCCGATGATCTCGAAACTGATTGTTTGGGGAAAAACACGCGACGAAGCTATTGCTCGTATGCGACGGGCACTTTACGAATACAAAATTACCGGAGTAAAAACATCAATAAAAATGCTGGAACGGGTAATGAACAACGAAAACTTCATTGCCGGAAATTACGACACTCATTTTATTGAGAAAAACCAGGAACAGCTGCTATCTAACGGAATGAAAGACAACCCGGAAGACATGGTTATTATTGCTGCTTTTATTGATTACCTCGATAAACTGGGAAGCAATGCTGCTGTAACCAAAGAGTTTGTGCCGGCACAAAGCCGCTGGAAAAAAATTCCATACGTAAATCATTTTTAAACAAGAATTATGGCTGTTGAAATTAAAATTGGCGACAGGAAAGCATGGGTTAACCTGTTAAAACAAGATGGCAACATTCTGGAAGTTGAAGTTGACGGAAAAACATATAATGTAGATTTGATGCATACTGCCGATGGTACATTTTCAATTCTTGAAGGTGGCCATTCGTACGATATCGAACTGGTTCCGGATGAAATGCCAAAAAAATATACCGCTTACACATTATACGAACGTTACAATGTTGAAGTAATTGATGCCGAAGCACGTTATCTTCAAAACCGCAATGCGAACGGAGCAGGAACAGGCGACAATAAAATAACTTCGCCTATGCCGGGCAAAGTAGTTAAAGTGTTGGTTGAAGAAGGTGATGTTGTTCAGGAAGGTGAAACTGTAGTTATCATTTCGGCCATGAAAATGGAAAGCGAATACAAAGCACCTAAAGATGGAACGATTAAAAAAGTACATGTAAAAGATCAGCAAACAGTAGACAGCAACCAGGTATTAATTGAATTGGACTAAAAGAAAAGAAATGGATTTAAAAGCAAAATACGAACAGCTTGATGCCCTAAACGCACAAGCCGAACTCGGAGGAGGTGAAGATAGAATTGAAAAACAGCATGCAGCCGGAAAAATGACTGCCCGCGAACGCATTCTGCAATTACTCGATCCGGGAACTTTTACCGAAATTGATAAACTGATGACACACCGAAATTACGATTTCGGTATGGAAGCCAAAAAAATATTGGGCGACGGTTTAATTTCGGGTTACGGAAAAGTAAATGGCAAACTGGTGTATGTTTTTGCCCAGGATTTTACTGTTTTTGGCGGATCGCTGAGTAGAGCCAATGCCGATAAAATTGTAAAAATTCAGGAACTGGCACTAAAAATGGGAGCACCGCTTGTTGGGTTAAACGACTCGGGTGGCGCCCGTATTCAGGAAGGCGTTGAAAGCCTTGCCGGTTATGCCGATATTTTTTATAACAACGTAATTTCATCGGGTGTAATTCCACAAATATCTGCCATATTGGGGCCTTGTGCCGGCGGAGCGGTATACTCTCCTGCCCTCACCGATTTCATTTTTATGGTGAAAGAAAAGAGCCACATGTTTGTAACCGGACCTGAGGTAATTAAAACAGTTACGCACGAAGATGTTACCAAAGAAGAATTGGGCGGTGCAGATACCCACAGCTCAAAAAGTGGAGTAGCCCACTTTACCGGCAACGACGAGGAACAAACCATTATGATGGTTCGCGAATTACTAAGTTTCCTGCCTTCCAACAACCTGGAAGATCCGCCGATAAAAACTACCATCGACCCATCCGACAGGGTTAGCGAAGAACTGGAAGAAATTGTTCCTGCCGATCCGAATAAGCCTTACGACATGCATGAGATCATCCAGACTGTTATCGATAACAAACATTTCCTGGAAGTTCAACCCAATTATGCACAAAATATAATTGTTGGTTTTGCTCGTTTTGGTGGCCGCCCGGTGGGCGTTGTTGCCAACCAGCCCAGCCATTTAGCCGGAGTACTTGACATTAATTCATCAGTTAAGGCGGCACGTTTTGTTCGTTTTTGCGATGCGTTTAATTTGCCTTTGGTAACTTTTGTTGATGTTCCGGGTTTCTTGCCGGGAACCGGACAGGAATTTGGCGGTATTATTAAACACGGTGCAAAATTGCTTTACGCATTCTCTGAAGCAACAGTGCCAAAAATTACGGTAATCACCCGAAAAGCTTATGGTGGAGCTTACGATGTAATGTCGAGCAAACATATTGGTGCCGATGTAAATCTGGCTTACCCAACAGCAGAAATTGCCGTGATGGGGCCTGAAGGTGCGATTAACATTATTCATCGCGAAAAAATGAGCGATGACGAAAAAGCAGCCAAAGTGCAGGATTACCGCGATAAATTTGCGAATCCGTACAAAGCAGCCTCACTGGGTTATATCGACGAAATTATTCATCCGCGCGATACACGTAAAAAGGTTATCGATGCGCTTGAAATGACTCAGAACAAACGGAAATCGAATCCGCCTAAAAAACACGGAAACATTCCGCTTTAACGGAGATTGATGTAGATTGTAGTTAAGATTGAATCGAATCTGGATTTATCAAATACACGAAATATAGAAGAGATTGATTTGAGGTAATTTGCTACTTTTTATCAATCTCTTTTTTTATTATGTATACATCTAAAAATCAACCTTATTTTACGCAAAACAACTACATTTGGCCCTGAATAATTAGTTCATCTGTTAACAAGGCCAATTTTCACACGAAAAACCATCAAACTGTTTGATAAATAACAATTTATTTCTATTTTTGCGCGTCCAAAATTTTTGGAAAACTATTTAATAATTTAAAAATTAGATGATTATGTTGAATCAGTACGAAACCGTTTTCATTTGTACTCCCGTTTTATCTGAGCCACAGGTAAAGGAAGCGGTAACAAAATTCAGGGATCTCATCAAAGCCAATGGAGGTGAGATGATCCATGAAGAAGATTGGGGAATGAAAAAACTGGCTTACCCAATTCAAAAGAAATCTACTGGCTTTTATCACTTATTTGAGTTTAAAGCCGATCCTGCATTCATTACAAAAATGGAGACAGATTTCCGTCGCGACGAGCGCGTTATCCGCTTCATGACTGTAAAACTCGACAAGTATGCTGTTGCATACAGCGAGAAGAGAAGAAAACTTCAGAAAGCAAAATCAGAAAAAAAGGAGGATTAAAAAATGGCACAAGGAAGTGAAATCAGATACCTGACTCCACCGTCAGTAGAGATCAAAAAGAAAAAATATTGCCGTTTCAAGAAAAACGGAATCAAATATGTTGATTACAAAGACCCTGAGTTTTTGAAGAAATTCCTTAACGAGCAAGGTAAAATTTTACCTCGTCGTATCACCGGAACTTCGTTAAAGTATCAGCGCAAAGTTGGACAGGCTGTTAAACGTGCCCGCCAAGTTGCATTGCTACCATTTGTAACCGACATGATGAAATAAGAGGAGGACTTGAAATGGAAATTATATTATTACAAGACGTAGAGCGTTTAGGAAGCAAAGACGATATTGTAGAGGTAAAAGGTGGTTACGCACGTAACTTTCTGATTCCTACACAAAAAGCAATTGTTGCTACCGAGTCTGCCAAAAAAGTTTTGGCTGAGAACATTAAACAACGTGCTCACAAAGAAGCTAAATTGAAAGAAGAAGCTACTAAAATTGCTGAGCAAATTGTTGCCAAGAAAATTTCTATTGGTGCAAAAACAAGCACTTCTGGCAAAATTTTCGGATCGGTTAACACCATCCAGTTGGCTGAAGCGATCAACAAAAAAGGATTTGAGATCGACCGCAAACAGATCACTATTCCTGAAGACAGCATCAAAGAAGTTGGTACTCATACAGCTAAAATCAAATTACACAAAGAAGTTGTGATTGAGATTGAATTTGAAGTTGTTGCGGAATAAGCATATTTTTGCATACACAATACTAAAAACGGTAAAAGGGTTTCCAAATGGAAACCCTTTTTATTTTGTTATAAATGCTCAATACCGGCAAATGAACTATAAAACCATCAGGAAGTGCTAACCGAAAACCTGCAATTGGGGCAAATTGGTTTGTGCTTATCGCTTATTAAATTGTGTTGACAGGCATAAATCATCATTTGTAAATGATTTAGACTACCCAGCTTTTCCCTGATATTTTTTAAATGTGTACGCACTGTCGACTCACTAATGTTAAGAGTATTCGCTACCGCATTATAGGTTTCTTCCGTAATCCAGGTTCCTAAAATTTGTTTCTCTCTGCTGGTTAATTTCGATTCATACTCCTCTCCGTTCTTACAACTAAAAAATTTATCTATAGCCTTAGGGCATAAATATTTTCCCGATGTATAAATTTCCTGAATTGCTCTGATAATTTTTTCTGCCGAACAGCTTTTTACAATATACCCGTTAATAAAAGGCATAATCTTCACCATCAGTTCCTGCGAAATTAGTTCAGAGATAACCAGAATTTTTAAATGTGGAAAATTCATATTCAGATTCGATGCATAGTCTATAAATTCTATCGACCACAGCTTAAATTCAAGAATTACCAGATCCGGTTTTAATTCTGAAATAAGTTTAAAAGGATTATCGGCATTATTTACAATACCAACTATCTGAGCATACTGATTTTCTAACAGATAAGTTTTGATACATTCTGCGACTAACTTCTGATCGTATGCTATTAATATTTTCATGGTGTAACCTGATTACATGGCTAACAGCACAAACAATTGATATACAAGTTACAAAAATTACAAAGAACTACTTACCAGTTTCTGTATAATTGTTTAGACAGAACTCAGATTTGTTTACACCGCCCCATTAAATTGTTGACATAAAACTGGCCAAAGCGACCAAAAAAACCAACAATTTTAGGATTGTCTTGCCTCGTCTAATTTTATAAATTGTTATTCCATTTAACAGGAACCGTCATAAAATCAGAGAACATTATTTATTAACCAAAATTTCTTAACCATGAAAACAATTATCCGTTACACTCGCTATGTATTTTTTTTGCTCTTAATGAGCTGCTTAACTATTCTTTTAAGTAACTGCCAGAAAGGCGATTTTTTCACGAATGTTGATGATGACTCTGACCGACCGGAATGGGCAGGTGGAAACACCGAAGCCAACGATCACATTAAGGGAAATGATGAATCAGGAACTACCCGTGGAGGAGACTATGGCGATTTATATGTATTAATCAGAGACGATAATGGAGTTCCGAAAATGACTTCTATTGATGTAGATATGGATGGCGAAATTGAAGATGATGAATACTTTGTACAACCCATTGATGCGATAACTCGAACTGTTATTGAACTCGATCAATATGGCGAAGTACCGGAATCGGCCAATCCTATTGAAGTTGACTTTGGCCGACTAAACATTGTACGCTCGCCACAATCGGTTTTAGACCAGGCCTTTGAAGAAGCCATGAAAGTAATTGAAGCCGGTGATGATTTTACACTCGACTTCTGCGGCCGGCTATCCATTTGGAATTATGACCTTGTAATAACCGATTCGCTTGTTCTAACCAAAACAATTGATTCTCCGCGTGAAAACATGGCCTTATACCAATACCTGATGACCTATATGTATGAAAACACTGTTGAAAACAACTACGCCAACAGGCTGGCTTTTTTAGGTGCATATGAAATTGATGCACTACTAATGGCTGCTGGTTGTTTCTCGGCTGGTTCAGACAAAACCGGCACCGTTGATATTGATGAAGTAGTTTACATTAATGGTTTTCTTGATTGTTGCGGTTTGAATCCTATTTTAAATGACCATGATTACGATTTTAACCACGACAACAATTACTATTTTAATTTCACTGAGCCAAGACTCGGTGATGCACAGTTTCAGTACAACCGTGGAATTTATAAAGACCGATTTATCCAGTATCTGGTTTGGAACAATGTCTATTATCCTGTAAATGAAGACGGCGTCTCAGAGGGGCCGGTAT
>NZ_JBFHGM010000048.1:0-24323 GCF_041583095.1 Draconibacterium sp. | reverse complement strand
TTTGCACAGCGCCATTATCCTTTCGAGTGGAAAGAGAATTTTAAAGATGTATTCCCGGCCGATTTTATTGCCGAAGGGGTTGACCAAACCCGCGGATGGTTCTTTACACTGCATGCCATTGCTACCATGATCGATGAGTCGGTAGCATTCAAAAATATTATCTCAAACGGACTGGTATTGGACAAAAACGGCGTGAAAATGTCGAAACGTCTGGGTAATGCTGTCGATCCGTTCGAAACTATCGATAAGTACGGTTCTGATCCGTTGCGTTGGTACATGATTACCAATGCGCAACCGTGGGATAACCTGAAATTTGATATCGACGGGGTAGAAGAAGTAAAACGTAAGTTCTTCGGAACACTTTATAATACCTACAATTTCTTCGCATTATATGCCAATGTTGATGGCTTTAAATATGCCGAAGAAGAAATTCCTGTAGCGCAGCGTCCGGAAATCGATCGCTGGATTATTTCGTTGCTGAACTCGCTGATTAAAGAAGTGGGTGATAGCTACGAAAATTACGAGCCAACACGTGCCGGCCGTGCCATTTCGGAGTTTGTATCCGAAAACCTGAGTAACTGGTTTGTGCGTTTAAGCCGTAAACGTTACTGGGGTGGCGAATATTCTTGCGACAAAATTTCGGCTTATCAAACGCTTTATACTTGTTTGGAGGTTGTGGCTAAATTAATGTCGCCAATTGCGCCGTTTTATGCCGACCTGCTATACAACGATCTGAATAAAGCTACCGGAAAAGCCGAAAATCAGAGTGTACACCTGGTTGATTTTCCTGCTTATGCGGAAGAACTGATCGACAAAGATCTGGAAGAAAAAATGGCCATTGCGCAAAAAGCTTCTTCGATGATTTTGGCATTGCGCCGAAAAGAAAAGCTGAAAGTACGCCAGCCGTTGGCTAAAATTATGGTACCGGTATTAAATCCGCACTTTAAAGAACAATTCGAGGCGGTTTCAAATATTATTCTGGCAGAAGTAAACGTTAAGGAAGTTGAGTTCTTAACCGATACAGCCGGGGTGATCAAAAAGAAAATCAAACCGAACTTTAAAGCCCTCGGTCCGAAATACGGTAAAATGATGAAACAAATTGCCGGAGCGGTAAATCAGCTGGATCAGAATGCCATTTCGGCCTTTGAAAGTACCGGAGAATTTGAGTTGACAGTTGGTGACGAAAAAGTTATGCTTTCGTTGGACGATGTTGAAATTCAAACCGAAGATATTCCGGGATGGACAGTGGCCACCGAAGGGCAAATGACTATCGCTTTGGATATCAATGTGTCGGAAGAGCTGAAACAAGAGGGAATTGCCCGTGAATTTATCAACAAAATACAGAACTTACGAAAGGATAATGATTTTGAGGTAACCGATCGGATTAAGTTGCGTATTGCAAAGCACGAAGCGTATAATGTGGCGGTTGAAAACCACAAAGAATACATTTGTACACAGACTCTTGCCGACGTTCTTGAATTGGTTGAAAGTACTAATTTGACAGGGGACACCGAGGTGGAGATTGACAAAGAGGTAGTCGCCAAAATTGAGATAGAAAAGGTTAGCTAAATATTTGTTAACAAGGACAGCAAATGATGGACTTTTTTATTACTTTAGGGCCTTGTTGAAAAAAAGAGGAACTTAAAACCCACGAATTATGGGAGACAAAAACAGATATTCGGATGAAGAGTTGATGGAATTCAAAAAGATCATTCTTGATAAGCTTGAAAAAGCGCAGGAAGATTATACAATGTACAAGAATTCAATCACTCAAAGCGATGGTAATGATATTTCTGATACATCGCCGACGTTTAAAGTATTGGAAGAGGGCGCAGCTACACTTTCTAAAGAGGAAGCTGGAAAATTAGCTCAGCGTCAGTTAAAATTTATTCAGCACTTACAAGCTGCTCTTATTCGTATCGAAAATAAAACTTATGGCGTTTGTCGCGAGACCGGCAAGTTAATAGCTAAAGAAAGATTGCGTGCAGTTCCTCATGCAACACTTAGTATTGATGCGAAACAAGGAAAATAATAAGTAAAAGAAACGAATTGGAATTGCTCTTCGAAAATACTGATTAGAATTTTCGAAGAGCATTTCTGTTATAAAGGGTTAGCATATGTCGCGTTCCGTTAAATCACTGATAATTATATTCTCCGTTTTAATTGTCGATCAGGTTCTGAAATTCTGGATTAAAACCAACCTGTCGATCGGTGATGAGATTGTGGTGTTTAAAGATTGGTTTATCCTTCATTTTGTTGAGAATAATGGTATGGCTTTTGGTTTTGAGTTTGCCGGCGAATACGGAAAAATGTTTTTAAGTGTTTTTCGTATTGTTGCTGTAATTGCCATTGGTTGGTACCTGTTTAAACTGGCCAGACAAAAAGATGTGCCTTTTGGTTTTGTAGCTTGTATTGCATTGATTTTTGCCGGTGCCATCGGGAATATCATCGACAGTCTTTTTTACGGAATGATATTTAACCACAGCTACGGACAGGTAGCTACATTATTTCCTGCTGAAGGCGGTTATTCCAGCTTCCTGCACGGAAGAGTGGTTGACATGTTTTATTTCCCGCTACTTGAAGGCCGCTATCCTGAGTGGATACCAAGAATTGGAGGAGATCCGTTTATTTTTTTCCGTCCGGTTTTTAATATCGCCGATTCGGCAATTACAGTAGGTATCTTTTCAATTTTGCTGTTCTACCGCAAGTATTTTAATAAACTGGAAGAAAGCAAAAACGACAGCGAAGAGACGGAAGCAGAGCAAACAGCTTAGGCATTCAGAACCTCAGGTTAATTACGGTTTACCTTTATGCAAAGGGACTTGGTAACAGTCACAAAATCACTCATTTTGTTTTACCTTTGCACAATCATACGATTTCAGAAAAATATGAGTCAACTATACATTTATAATACGCTGAACCGAAAAAAGGAAGCGTTTAAGCCACTTGTTGAAGGTCGTGTTGGTTTGTACGTATGCGGGCCAACGGTTTACAGCAACTCGCATCTTGGGCACGCACGCCCGTTTATTACATTCGATTTGTTGTACCGTTACCTTACTTTTCTCGGAAACAAAGTTCGTTACGTGCGCAACATTACCGATGTTGGTCACCTTGAAGATGAGGTGGAAGGTGTTGGCGAAGACCGTATTGCCAAAAAAGCGCGTTTGGAGCAGCTGGAGCCAATGGAAGTGGTTCAGAAATACATGAACACTTTTCATCGGAACATGGACGATCTGAACGTTACACGTCCGAGCATCGAGCCGCGCGCGTCGGGTCATATCATCGAGCAAATTCAGGTGATAGAGGGTATTCTGAAAAACGGCTACGCCTACGAAGCCAATGGCTCGGTTTATTTCGATGTAGATAAATACAACAACGATTACAAGTACGGAAAACTTTCAGGCCGTAATCTGGATGATATAAAAACCAACACCCGCAAACTTGACGGGCAGGATGAAAAGAAAAACTCTTTTGATTTTGCCTTGTGGAAAAAAGCGGCACCGGAGCACATTATGCGCTGGCCTTCGCCATGGAGCGATGGTTTCCCGGGATGGCACCTCGAGTGTTCGGCAATGAGCACAAAATATTTAGGAGAACAGTTTGATATTCACGGTGGCGGAATGGATTTAACTTTCCCGCACCACGAGTGCGAGATTGCACAAAATACAGCTTGCCGCGGACAGGAATCGGTGCGTTACTGGATGCACAATAACATGATTACCATTAACGGTCAGAAAATGGCACGCTCGCTGGGTAACTTCATCACTTTGGATGAATTGTTTACCGGCACGCACGAAATTCTGGAGCAGTCTTATTCGCCAATGACCATCCGCTTCTTTATTTTGCAGGCGCATTATCGTAGCACCATCGATTTCTCAAATGAAGCGTTACAGGCCTCAGAAAAAGGTTTGGAGCGTTTGATGGCTGCCATGAAAACCCTAGGCGAATTAACTTCTGCTGACGCTTCAACAGTTGATGTGGCGCCATTGAAGGAGAAATGTTTTGCTGCACTGAATGACGATCTAAACAGCCCGATTGCTATTGCGCATCTTTTTGACGGGGTAAAAATGATCAACTCGATTAAAGCCGGAAGCGAGAAAATATCTGCTGCTGATCTGGAGGATTTAAAAGCATTTTACAATGCAGTGGTTTTTGATATTCTTGGATTAAAAGAGGAAGGTGAAACAGGAAGTGGAAACAACGAAGTATTGGGTGGAGCGGTAGAATTGCTTATTAACCTGCGGAAAGATGCCAAAGCCAATAAAGACTGGGGGACGGCCGATAAGATTCGCGACGAACTAAATGCAATTGGCATTGAGATAAAAGACACCAAAGATGGTGTAGAGTGGAGTGTAAAATAATTGTAGAATGATGAATGTGGATTAGCGAATGATGAAGGAAGAGCTGAAGTCAAAAATCGTTAACCGGAATTCGCAAATCAAAATATAAAGCTATGTTTTCAGGAATTGTAGAAGAATACGGAACTGTAGTAGCCGTTGAAAAGGATCAGGAGAATGTACATTTTACCTTAACCTGTTCGTTTGCCGACGAGCTGAAAGTTGACCAGAGTTTATCGCACAACGGCGTGTGTTTAACCGTTGTTTGGGTGGATAAAGCCGAAAAGAAATACAAAGTTACCGCGATTAAAGAAACGCTTATTAAGTCGAATCTTGGCTTGTTGGAAGTAGGTTCGAAAGTGAATTTGGAGCGTAGTATGATGATGAATGGCCGTTTGGATGGACACATTGTTCAGGGACACGTTGATCAGACTGCCAGGTGTGTTAAAATTGAAGAGGCCAACGGAAGCTGGTACTACACTTTTGAATATGACTTTGATATTGATAAAGCCAAACAAGGTTATATGACCGTTGAAAAAGGGTCGGTAACGGTTAATGGTGTTAGTCTTACCGTGGTAAACTCAAAAGACAATTCTTTCCAGGTGGCTATCATTCCTTTCACCCAGGAAGTAACCAATTTCCACACCTTTGAAGTGGGATCGGTAATTAATCTTGAGTTTGATATTATTGGGAAATACCTGAGTAAATTGAATTCGTACAGCAAATAGAAAAACCATATAGTGTTTTTAAGAAGGTCCGTTTTGCGGACCTTTTTTTATTTCCATTTTCTTTGCGTGAAAGTTGTTTATATCCGTTCATTTCTGTTGGTTGTTCGCGGAAATCATGTTTGTGTTTTTGTGAACATAAGTCTGAGGATCCTGTTCTTATTAGAAAAAATAACTAACTTTTCAGAATGAAACGAACAGCATTAATAACCGGAGCATCAAAACGTATCGGCCGATCGTTAACAGAACATCTGGCTGAAAAAGGCTGGAATATTGTGGTGCACTACAATTCTTCGGCAAAAGGGGCTAATGCGCTGGTTGAAGAACTTGAAAAGAAATATCCTGATCAGGAATTCAGGGCAGTACAAGCCAACCTTGCGGAAACAGATAAGGTAGTGGCATTGATCCCCAAACTGGCTGCCCGAAACATTAAAGTTGATCTGTTGGTTAATAATGCTTCAGTATTTGATCGTGGCTACCTGAAAGGCACCTCGGTTGAGCTTTTTGATTCACAGTTGGATGTCAACCTAAAAGCTCCGTTTTTTCTTATCCGTGATTTTGCCAACTATTTTAAATCGGGCAACATCATTAATTTTGTTGATACGCGAATAACCTCAAATGCTTCGAATTTTGCGGCTTATTCCATCTCGAAAAAAGCACTTTGGGAACTTACAAAAATGGCGGCTTTGGAATTTGCTCCCGATATCAGGATAAATGCCATTGCACCCGGTGTTACCTTGCCTCCTGAAGACGAGGATGAGGATTACCTGGAAAAGCTGGCGCAGGGTATTCCGATGAAAAAACCGGGAGGAGTGGAGCCGATTTTGAAAAGTTTGGATTATATTTTGGAAAATGATCATCTCACCGGGCAATTGCTGTTTGCCGACGGTGGAGAAAACCTTGGAAAAAACCTTTAAATATGGCTAAAATACGCGTAAAAGATCTGCTAATCAGAACCTACATCGGATTTAATCCCGATGAATTGGTGAATAAACAGGATGTAGTGATCAACCTTGAGATTGAAACTGATATTCCTGAATCGGCCCTCGAATCAGACGAGCCTGAAGATATTTTCAATTATAAAGTGATCACCAAAAAAATAATTGCACTGGTTCAGGAGGGGCGTTTCAAATTACTGGAAGTGCTCACCAAACGTATTCTCGATACGATAATGGAGGACGAAAAAGTAAAGTGGGCTCGCGTTGAAGTGGACAAACCTCATGCTTTACGTTTTGCTGAATCGGTATCGATGGAAATGGAGGCTTCGCGTCAGTCCTGATTGATAATATGACTCGAAGTCATGGTATGAATTATACCAATTATTATTCAGCGTGAGCCTTCAGTGAAACGCTGAGATTACACTGTTTAATGCCGATTTAAAGCATTAAGAATCAATTTGATTGTACATGGGCATTAGTATGAATTAATGTAAATATGGAATTTGAGAGCGGGCAATATTATCACATTTTTAACCGGGGAAATAGTTCTCGGAAGATTTTTTATAATAAAGAGAATTATTCGTTTTTTCTGAGAAAAATGCGGGAATATTTGGGGCCTTATGTCTCTTTTATTTCATGGTGTTTAATGCCTAATCATTTTCATTGGGTGGTTTTTGTTCATCGCAATAGTCATACGATCACTACCAGTGATCGCATGACCAGGGAGCGTTCGTTGAATTATTCAATTGGGATTTTACTTCGTTCTTATACTCGAGCCATTCAACAACAAGAAGATTTCACAGGGTCGCTTTTTCAGCAGCATACAAAAGCTAAACCTTTGATTGATGAAATAAAAATAGATCCTTCTTATTGGAATACCGAGTTCGGAACTGAACTTAATTTTTGGGAAGGCAGAAGTTATTTAGCAACTTGTGTTGAATATGTCCATCAAAATCCGGTTTTTGACGGATTGGTGAAAAAGGCAGAAGATTGGGAATACTCTTCTATTAGTGATTATTTAGGAATAAGAAAAGGAAAGTTGATAGATTTTGAATTGATCCGTCGGGAAGGACTTATTGATACCCTCACTTGGAGTGCGAGTATCAATATTGTAATTATTGGCATAGGCTCAAACATTAACGCAGACGAGAATATTGCCAAAATGCTTGAAATCCTGAATGAGGAGGTTACGGTGCTTGAAGTTTCTTCAAAGATAAAAACCAAACCAATTGGAATTGAAGATCAGGCCGACTTCACCAACGGAGCAGTAAAAGTTTGCACACGTTTAACTGAGCCTGAACTGAAAAAGTTACTTAAACAAATTGAAGACCGGATGGGGCGCGACCGGACGGGCCCAAAATTCGGACCACGTTGTATCGATTTGGATATTGCAGTATGGAACGGAGAGGTTGTGGATGAAGATTATTATACGCGTGATTTTTTGCGAAAAAGTGTAGCCGAACTACTGCAATCATAGAATGACTTCAAGTCATACTATGATTAGTTGTTATGTCTATTGATTATTCTTTAAAAACAGTTCGTTTAAACCTGAAATTCCGCCAACTTCTTCAAGGTCGGTAACCACAAAATCTGCACCGTTTTCAGACAACTCTTTTTCGTTGTTTTCGCGGGCAATACCAAGTGTTAATCCAAATTTTCCTTTTGCTCCCGCCTGAACTCCCGAAACAGCATCCTCTACAACAATAGCTTTTGCCGGAGTGGATTCAAGCATATCGCAGGCAGTGGTAAAAATATCCGGTTCCGGTTTGCCATGTAATCCCAACTCGGCCGAAACAACTCCGTCAACGCGGGCGCCAAACATTTTTAGCATGTCAACAGCTTCCAAAACCGGTGCACAGTTTTTACTCGACGATGCTACTCCCAGTTTTATACCTGCTGTTTTCAAATCGTTTAGCATTTGTGCTGTCGATTCGTAAACCTCAACACCATCACGTTCAATAACTTCGTTAAAAGCTTCGTTTTTGCGATTACCCAACCCACAAATCGTTTCCATACCCGGAGCATCGGAAGGATCGCCAAATTCAATGCTAATATTTCGCGACTCTAAAAACGATGCCACTCCTTTGTAACGTGGTTTTCCATCAACAAAAGCCAGGTAATCGCTTTGTGTAAATTCATTAAAAGTTTCCCCTGTTTCTTCAGCGTGTTTTTGCAGGTATTCATCAAACATTTTCTTCCATGCCGCGGCGTGCGTAATGGCGGTTTTGGTTATTACGCCGTCCATATCGAAAATAACTGCTTCAAATGCTAAGTTTCCCATTTTCTATTCCTTTTTCTTATTTGCCACAAAATTAGGCATTTATTGCGGAAGAGGATTTAAAATTGTATAAAACTGATATTTATCGTGTTGCAAATTGATTTAAGCGCGTTAAATTTGTAGCGTAGTAAAATTAAAAGTCATGATTAAATTTTTAATGGCTATCTACCTCCACAATCGAAGCTTCCTGAATATCAAAAACAGGGACGCTTACGCTATTCTGTAATTCATTCGCGTGCCGGGAACGCTCCGGCTAATCAATTTTATTTAGTAACACGAAAGTATTTTGTCTTGCAGCTGCGAGGCTATAATCTTTCATTCAATTATGAATTATGGAATTACCATTTGCAGAATCATATAAAATCAAGATGGTGGAACCCATCTATAAAAGTACGCGTGAACAGCGCGAAGAGTGGATAAAAAAAGCAAACTACAACCTTTTTAATTTACGAAGCGAGCAGGTTTTTATTGATTTATTGACCGACAGCGGAACCGGAGCCATGAGTCAGAATCAGTGGGCCGCAATTATGACCGGCGACGAAAGTTATGCCGGATCATCGTCATATTATCATTTAAAAGATGCAATAAAAAACATTCTTGGTTTTGATTACTTTTTGCCTACTCATCAGGGCCGTGCTGCCGAAAATGTGTTGTTTTCGGTGCTGGTAAAAGAAGATGATGTGGTGCCCGGAAACAGTCATTTTGATACCACAAAAGGCCACATTGAATACCGGAAAGCATCGGCTGTTGATTGCACGATCGACGAGGCTTTTGATACTGAATCGTTGCATCCTTTTAAGGGGAATCTGGATTTAAACAAGCTGGAAGCCGTTTATTCAACGCATCCGGCAGAGCAAATTCCTATGGTAATTGTAACGCTAACCTGCAACACTTCGGGCGGGCAACCGGTATCGATGCAAAATCTGCGCGATGTGCATGCCCTGTCGAAAAAGTACGGAATTAAAGTGGTGTTCGATTCAGCTCGTTTTGCCGAAAATGCATGGTTTATTCAGCAACGCGAAGATGAATACCGCAACAGCACCATCAAAGAGATTGTGGCCGAAATGTTTTCCTATGCCGATGCCATGACCATGAGCAGTAAAAAGGATGGCATTGTAAATATTGGTGGTTTTATTGCCATGAAAGACGAAGAGCTGTTAAAACAAGCGTCGGTTTTTAATATCATGTTCGAGGGTTTTAATACCTATGGCGGAATGGCGGGGCGCGATATGAACGCACTGGCTGTTGGTCTGGACGAAGTAACAACAGGTTATTTCCTTGAAAACCGGATCCAACAAGTTGCGTATTTAGGGAATCGTTTAATTGAGTGGGGAATTCCTGTTCAGAAACCTATTGGAGGACATGCTGTTTTTGTTGATGCCAAAAAGTTTCTGGGTAACGTCCCGAAAGAAGAATACATCGCACAAACACTGGCCATAGAGTTGTACCTTGAGGCAGGAGTTCGTGGGGTAGAAGTAGGAACATTGCTGGCAGACCGTGATCCGCTTACGCGCGAGAACCGTTATCCGAAACTGGAAATGTTACGTTTGGCAATTCCACGCCGAACCTATACCAATAATCACATGGATGTAGTCGCAGTGGCGCTAAAAAATATCTTCGATCGAAGGGAAGAGATTGATCACGGATACCGGATTAAAAAGGAAGCACCAATAATGCGTCACTTTTCAGTGGAATTGGAGCATGCCGAAAAGGTGCATAAGAAATAAGCCGGTTTTTATAATTGATCGGCGTAATGATGGGTGAACTCTTTAAAGCTTAAGGCATACGATTCACCCATTGCTTTTTCATATTTTGAACGGAACGATTCGAAATTGAACTTCGCCAAATGCGAGTTATTGGCTTTTTGCAAGGCCCATATCTGCAGATAAAGCGCTTCTTCGTTCAGGTCGTCGTAATCCAAAATGCGTTGCGAAACTTTTTCAACTTCTTTGGGTTTATTCTCTTTTTTGTAATCGGATGCCAGTTTTAACAAATTGTCGATTACCTGGTTGCCGGTAAACCCTCGAACTTCGTCAAGCCAGGGCCAGTCGGCACCTTTTAACAGACGGCCTTTTTTTACCAAATGGAAAAACAACTGCAACTGCTGTCGCGACATGCCGTCAGGAATTTTACAAAGTTGATATGCCTCCACGTAATCGCAGAAAAAGTCTTCCGAAAGATTTAAACTTAGATAACCATTCTGAGAGGTAATTTCTATTTTGTTGAAATGAATCAGGATCTTTCGCAATTTATTCAGTGTAACTGCGCGGTTGTTGGCCACCTTTTTGTCCTCAATTCCGTACCACAGCGTTTCGTTAACTTCGGGAATAGGGGCTCCGATTCCATTCTTCATAGTGTGGATCAGCGTGAAAATAAACAACTCCCGCACTTTTGGAGTGAATAGATCGGTAACATCTTCGTTTTTGTTATTAATCGCCTTGAATTCGCCAAAAAGCTGAATCTGGTTTTTTGTTGGTGTTTCAGGTTTATTGACTAGTATCGAATGTTTTCGTGCATTCATTTTTCGGAGCAAAACAAAAATCAACATCAGGAAAACAAAGGTGATTGATCCCAGAATGGCAACAATTGTTTTGGTTGAAAGTAGAGTGCCCGAGGCTTTTGTTGTTTGGTATGTGATTTCTTCATCGAGTGCCAGTCGGTTTATTTCTTCGTTACCCAGCGGGCGGTTCCAAATGTACAGGTTGTCGATGTACCCTCTAAGACTGGCTCCGCCTGAAAGGGCACTACCAATAAAAATATCGTTGGTGCCTGAATAGGGTGGATGGCCATCGGAACCACCAACATACAGTCCATTCACAAAAATGGCTTGTTGGCCGGTTTCTAAAATATAGCGCCAGGTAAGGTGGTACCACTTGTTGGTTTCCAGTAGTTCGTCCGACATAAAATCGTTGGCCCATAGTCCGAAATACGGATGCCCCGAGCGCAACACCAGGTGAAGTCCTCTTCTGTATCCTGTTTCATCATTTCCCAAAATCGCATTATCTCCAAACTCCAGAATATCAATAAATTTTACAAAACAGCTAATGGTAAAACTACTGTTGGGCAGGCCGTATAACTCGGGATGGCCAAGGTTTACATTGGCATTTTCCGGCAAACGTAGTACGTTTCCACGGTCAATATCCTGGCTAAAAGTGAAGCCGTTTCCGTCAAATGTACGTTCGGGGTTCGCCGCATCCGCCAGCTCGTTCTCGAAATGAAAACTGGCCATTAAACCCCGGTTAAGGTCGAGCGGAGTGGCCAGGATTGAATACTGTTCGGGTTTTACCATTTCGGCAGTGATGGTAAGTTGCGAAGGTGTTAAACTAAAACCCGGGACAAATGGTGTTAATATCATTTCTTCGCCGCCACGAATGGGAAAGCTGAACTTCCCTCCGGTGATCAGCGTTTCGGCATTTTTCCAGAAAACACGCTCAAAGTTTTTTCCCACGGTTCGAACCTGTCCTTTTACGGCCTCAAAAGAATGCAACTGTTCGATAATAAATCCAAAATTGTAGATGCTTCTTTCAACAAATAAGAAATTAGGTTTTTTGCCGAATTTTGTCCAGCTTTCAAGCAGAAAGTTGATATATTCAGGAAACATGTCGCGGTTAACCTGCGAGGTGGAAACACCGATTGGTAAACGGTCGAAATTACTGATTTTAAAAAGTTCCTTATTGATGTTCGATTCCCTTTTCAGAATTGCAGAGTTGGGTGTGATCTGGCTGGCACCAATCTCAAGCGCATAGTCGGAAGTTTCGTGCAGAATCCGGCTTTCGTTTTCTATGTCGCCCTCAACAAAAAATATAACCCTGCGGTTGGCCTGTACCAAATATTCTATCGATGGCCATTTTTCTCCTTGTGGTAAAAAGAATATCTGATCGGAAAGACTGCTTGCGTTTATTACAGAGTCGAGTGCATGTACATTACCCGAATAGTTAATAAAAACAGGTACTACCTTCGATTCTTTCTCTTGCAGTATCAATTCAATTTTTTCCAGAATATCGGAAAATGAAACAGTGCTGTTTTGCAGACGTATTCCTATGGAATCAGAGATAACGGCTAATTCTATTCCAGTCCAGTTATTATCTTTTATAAAATTCAGAAGTCGGTTATTTTGGTATTCGGCGGGTGTTAATTGACCTATCAAAAAGGAGTTGTCGGCAAAATCGTTGGCTTTGCCAGGTAAACAAAAGGCAATTCCAGCAAAAAGGCATAAGAATAGCTTCAAAATTATCTTGTTCGGCATCCTGTATGTTTTTCTGATTGGAATGATAATGTCCTTAATTTGATATTATTTTCAGCCCAAATATATTAAAATATACGAATAAAGATATTTTTTTATTAAAAAATTATATTTCTCAAAATGCTTTTTAATCAATATGTTATCGAAAAAATTAAGATTAAATTAAGAGGTCGTTAAGACACATTTAGCACAAATATTAAGAAGCAGCTAATTACGCGCGTGTATAATTGGGGTTCAAATTGACGACGAATGACTGATAAGACAATTAAACGCAAACACTACATGCTTTTTGTTGCGGGAGGACTGAGTGTTATACTCTTTTTGCTGTTATTTAATAAAACAGTTGACTATACTTCAACAAATGATTTTTGTAATTCATGTCATGTACACCCACATGCTGAAACCAGCTGGAAACTATCAGTTCATCATAATACCCCCAGTGGCGTTTCTGTAAAATGTGTTGACTGCCACTTACCACCGGAAGATCAAACGGCTCGTTTTTTAACCCGTAAAGCTTATCATGGATTTCATGATTTGTACGCTTACCTGACAATGGACACAGAACAAATTGATTGGGCGGCTAAACGATCGGTTGAAGCTTCAAAACATTTCGTGTACGAAGATGGATGTTTGAAATGCCATACGAACATGTTTCCGTCAACGCTGAATGAGCAGGGATCTTTGCAACATATAAAATATATTCGCGATCCGGAGAATAACTCGTGTATGCAATGCCATCATGATGTTGGTCATTATCGAGGAGAAACCAACCTGCTGGCTGGATTGGAAGAAACGGTGGATCCGACACAAATCTATACTGAGCCTGCAAAAGTAAAAGCTTTTGAAACATTTGAAGAACAGATACCGGGAACCGCGGTATCGTTTAAAATGGTTGCCATTCCCGGTGGTCAGTTTAAAATGGGAAGCCCGGCTGATGAACCTTACCGCGAAAGAGATGAAGGTCCGGTTCGGGATGTGGAAGTAAGTAATTTCTGGATGGCAGAGATAGAAGTATCATGGGATGAGTACCTGGCCTTTTTTACGGCTACCGGTTCGCAGGGGCGGAAAGAAGCCGTAGAAGTTGATGAAGAAACCGATGGCGTTTCGGGTGCTACACCACCATGGGGAGCTCCGGATCAGGGCTGGGGAAAAGGAACACGTCCGGCAATTACTATGAGTCATCACGCTGCCGAAACTTATTGTAGGTGGCTTACTCAGGAAACCGGAAGAAAATACCGTTTGCCAACCGAAGCAGAGTGGGAATATGCAGCCCGCGGAGGAACACAAATGCCTTATTTCTTCGAAGGATCTCCTAAAGATTTTGAAGCCGATGGATTTATCAAGAAATTATTTGGCAGCAACAAAGAAGTCATTAATCAATATGTGATATCACACCTGAACAGTCCGAATAAAACTCAGCAACCCGATGCCGTTGAGGCCAATCCTTTTGGGTTGAAAAATATGTTGGGTAATGTGGCTGAATTTTGCCTCGATTATTACGATCCGCAGGTGTATGGTAAATACCCGAAAGGTGTGGTGAAAAACCCGAGAGGCCCACGAAACGGAATGGAACACGTGGTTCGGGGAGGTTCGTTCCGCAACTCGCCAAAAGACTTGCGTGTGGCTGCCCGCGACTTTACAAAAACCGATGCATGGTTAGTAACCGATCCGCAAATCCCAAAAAGTATTTGGTGGTATTCTGATACCAAAAGTGTTGGATTCAGGGTGGTTTGCGAGTACAATGAAGAAATGTTTACAACAGAAAAAAATTAAAACAAAATACAATGAGTAAAGATCAACTATCACGCAGGAATTTTCTGGAGAAATCAGCATTAATCGGTGCTGCCGGAGTAATTGGTTTAAATGCACTGAGTTCTTGCAAGAACACAACAAAAGAGGTTGATTATGAATTTCCCCCGCTGCTTGATCAGGCTCCCGATGGAAAGGAGTTGAAAGTAGGATTGGTAGGCTGTGGAAACAGGGGAACCGGCGCTGCGTTGAACTTTTTGGCAGCAGGGCACGGCTTGCACCTGGTAGCACTGGCCGATGTTTTTGAAGATAAAGTATGGGATTGCCGCGATAAATTGTTAAAACAACGCGTTGAAGTACCTGAAGCCAACTGTTTCTGGGGATTCGATGCTTATAAAAGTTTGCTGGATGTGGATTTGGATGTGGTAATTTTGGCTACACCTCCGCATTTCCGCCCAATGCACTTTGATGCTGCGGTGCAGGCAAAAAAACATGTATTTCTGGAAAAACCTGTTTGTGTTGATCCCGTAGGAGCACGCCAGATAATGGCTACTTCAAAAAAAGCGGAGAACATGGGCTTGTCGGTGATTACCGGAACACAACGTCGCCACAGCCGCGATTATGTGGAAACATATCGTCAGGTGGCATCAGGAGCTATTGGCGATTTGGTAGCTGCAAAAGCTTACTGGCTGCAGTCGCACGTTTGGTTCCGTACCCGCGAAGAAGGTTGGAGCGATATGGAATACATGCTGCGTAACTGGAACAGCTTCTGTTGGTTGGGTGGCGATCATATTCTGGATACGCACGTTCACAACATCGATATTGTAAACTGGTTTATGGGAAAAACACCCGAATCAGCAATTGGTTTTGGTGGACGTCACCGCAGGTTAACCGGCGATCAGTACGATTTCTTTAGTATTGATTTTGACTTTGGAAATGGAATTTCGTCGCACAGTTTTTCGCGCCAGATTGATGGTTGTGCCAACCAACTAGGCGAAGTGATTATGGGAACCGAAGGTTACACGAATTGTAAAAACACGGTCTTCAATCACGATGGTTCGGTGAAATGGACTTACGAATATCCAAAAAATAAGGATGGCCGTTCTACCGGCGTTGTAGCGGTTTCGCCTTACGTGCAGGAGCACATTCACCTTGTAACTGCAATCCGCACCAACAAACCGGTTGTTGAGGCACACCGTACTGCCGAGTCAACATTAACGGCGATTATGGGACGAACCGCTGCTTATACCGGGCAAAAAGTAACCTGGGAAGATATGATGACTTCGAACGAAAAGCTGGGACCGGGAACGTACGAAATGGGCCCGGTTGACATGGAATTTCCAATACCAAAACAGGGAACTCAACATAAAGCATAAAAACAGAGTATGAAACTATCCGTTGTAATACCATTATTTAACGAAAGCGCCGTTTTATCGTTGCTGATAAACGAGGTGCATCATAACCTGATGACTTTGGGCGAAGCTTTCGAAGTGGTGTGTGTTGACGACGGAAGTGCCGACGATACACTTCAACAGCTTCTTGAAATGAAATCGGAGAAGCCAGAGTTGAAAGTGGTGTCGCTGTCGCGCAATTTTGGATTGCAGCCAGCCATTGCAGCCGGTTTGGAATATACCAATGGCGAGTACGTGGTAGTAATGGATGGAGATATGCAGGATCCGCCGGAGCTGATAAAAGAGCTTTACCAAAAAATAAGTGCCACCAAAGGCGATGTGGTTTCGGCTGTGCGCTCGGAGCGTGGCGAAAAGTTCAGCAAACGCTTTTACATCAATGTATTTCATAAAATATTCCGGAATATTTCGGAAGAACAACAACTGGAGCAGGCGGGTAACTTTTGTATAATGAGCCGCCGGGCTGTTTCGGCCATATTAAAATTTACCGAGCAAAACCGTTATTTCCCGGGCATCCGCAATTTTATCGGTTTTCAGCACGATACCATTGTTTACGAGCGTCCGGACAGAGCCGAAGGCATCGCCAAAATGACCAGCAAAAAACTGTTTGCACTGGCGGCTGATGCTATTTATTCGTTCTCGAAATGGCCCATAAAACTGTGTTTGTATCTGGGCTTGCTGGGTGTTTTGGTGTTTTTACTTGCCATTATTTATACGCTGATTTCAAAATACACAGGGTTGGCGCCAACAGGTTGGTCGTCTACCTTTTTGGCGATTAGTTTTTTTGGCTCGGTGCAACTTACTTTTTTGGGGCTCATCGGCGAATATATTTACCGCATTTACAAGGAAGTACAAAAGCGCCCGGTTTACTTGGTGAAGGAGTTTTATGAATAAATTAACCGACATATTAACTGCACGCAATGTGTTTCGCATCAGCTTGTTTGTAGCTGCTGCGATTCTGCTGTTGTTAGCGCCAAAGGCGGCTGTTAATGTCGACGAGATGTTGCATTACCCACATGCCAAACGTGTGGTTAACTGGTATTACACCGGTGGCGAAGATGTTTCGTGCCTTGATACTCCTGTTGACAACCTGAAATATTACGGGCAGTCGGTTGATAACCTCACCGCACTGATAAATCGTGCATTCTCCATTGAAAATGAATTTCTGACACGACATTTTACAGGAGCTGTATTTTTCTTCTTAGTCTTGCTTTTTGCCGGTTTGCTGGGAAAAGAAATAAGCAATTCATATTGGGTGGCAGCAACTGTAGTTTTATCGCTGATGCTCACACCGCGTTTGTTTGGTCAGGCATTTGGCAACTTAAAAGATATTCCGTTTGCAGCCGGTTATGTGGCCGGCATTTACTTCATAATAAAATACTTAAAACAATTCCCGAAAGTGGGCTGGAAAACCGTGACCGGTCTTGGACTGGCCATTGCTTTTACCTGCTCGGTGCGTATTGGCGGATTAATTCTGTTTGCCTACCTCGGATTGGGAATTGTAGTTATCGTTCTATCGAAGCCTTTTTTACTTAAATATATCGTTTCAACTAAATCTTGTTTTGTAAGGTTAATGGGCCAGTGGCTGGTAATAGTATTTGCAGGTTATTTCCTCGGACTATTATTCTGGCCCTATGCCTTGCAGGACGTTGTGCGCCATCCGCTCGAAAGTTTATCAGTAATGGAGCACTACAAAATCAGCATTAAACAGTTGTTCGAAGGCGAGGTAATCTGGAGTTCATCGCTGCCATGGCATTACCTTGTAAAATGGATTTTAATAGCAACACCCGAGTTTATTTTGCTCGGGGCTCTATACTTCATAGCCTTTTTAACCTATAAATTTTCTAAACCGTACAGCGAACAACTCAGTATAGAGTTGTTCGTCTTTTTTACGCTGCTTTTCCCGGTGGTGTATGTAATTGTTATCGGTTCGAACCTGTACAGCGGTATGCGGCAAATGTTGTTTGTAGTTCCGGTGCTGGTTGTTTTGGCCGTTAGTGGAGTGTTTCAGTTCTTAAAATCTGACATTAGCAAGAAGGTGAAAATTCCATCTATCGCGCTGTTTTTTGTTTTGATGGTTTTGCCCTTTCAACACCAGGCGAAAACTTTTCCGGCAGATTATATCTATTTCAATGCTATTTCGGGAGGGAACAAAGCAGCGTGGAGCAATTACGAATACGATTATTATTTCCACGGAATGAAGAAGGCAACTGATTATTTAATCTCCGAAATTGATGATAAAAAAGCGATAGTGGCGATGAATTGTCAGTTGCCGAATTATTTCGAGCAGTTACCCAACATCGATTTTCAATACATACGTTACCTCGAACGTAGTTCGGTAGACTGGGATTATGCATTGTTTGGGGTGAATTATATTCATCCGTATTTGCTGAAGAACAACACCTGGCAATCGACGCGAATCGTAAAAACTTTTTACCACAAAGGAAATCCGCTGGTGGTGTTGTTGGAAAGGCAAACGAAAGATGATTTTAAGGGGATCGACCTTTTGAAACACCGAAAATGGGACGAAGCCGAAGTAGTATTAAAAAAGGAACTGCAAACAGACCCCAATAATGTTTGGATGTTTGTAAATTTGGCGAATTTGAAACTGGCGCAACGTAAGTATGCCGAGCTTGACCAATTATTGGAAGGCGGAAGAGCAATACATCCTTATTACGAGCCGTTGTATTTGCTCGAGGCGCAAAAATTCTTTGATCAGGGGAAGTTTGACGAAAGTTATGCGGTTTTGGAAGAGTTGATGCAAGTGAATCCGCGTTATAAAAATGCGGCACCACTATTGAAGAGAGTGAAAGAGAAATTAACTAAGTAATACGAATATTAAAATTTAGAGAGATGAAGAGAGTAATTGCAATGATCGGATTGTTTATTATGAGTTTACCAACAATGTTGCTAATGGCGCAGGACCAGGGAACATATATTGACAATTTGGGTGCTCAGGACAGTTCGTACTTGGAAGAAGTGCCGTTGGCTGGTGCTGAACAAGCTTCAGGATCAAATACTACTGTAATCATTATTGTTGTTGCAGTAGTAGTTATCGCGGCAGCTGTTTTCTTTTTTATGAAGAAAAAGAAAAAGTAATACCAATTGTTCTTTAAAATGCCGTTAGGAATTTTAAAGTTACAATGGTTTATGCCGATTTTACAATAAAGGAGCAAACTGAACAGAGTGAAAGTGTGCGACAATTTATTGTTACATCGGTGTAATTTAGAGTGAAGTCTGATTACAAAGAAACCGGCTTATACAGGCCGGTTTTTTTATAGTAAGATGTTTAATGGAATGGTTCTGTGGTTGTTGGGCTGCTTATTGCCCGAAATTATTCACACCCGTAATCATATTTTAAACGCCCGAAAAATGCCACTTTTGGCATTAACAAATGTTTAAGCCCCTAAAAAATACTTTTTGTACACTTAAACAAATGTTTAAGCCTTCGCAAAATACTTTTTACTGCCTTAAATAAATGTTTAAGCCACTCCGAAATACTTTTTGATGCCTTAAACAAATGTTCATGCCGTGAAAAAACATTTTTTTATACCTTAAACAAATGTTTATGGCATGTTTTAGGGGTAATTAGGGGCTTAAACAAATGTTTACGCTATTAAAAAATAAAAAGTGGGCTATTAACATCTGTTCACGTGATGATTGCCTGACTTTTTGCCTGAAATAGCCGGAATCGAAAATACGATTCCGGCTATTTTTATAAAAGTGCAATATAAACTAATAACAATAGGTGCATTAAAATTTATTAACTCACCCGGGTTGGGCCTTTTTTCATATAGAGACGGAATGAGTGAGAGTTAACTGTATATTTGCAGTAGTTTCATTGCTGTTGGTGAATCCAGAGAATCATGAATGTTTTTTGTGTTAATGTGCTGTCGGTTATATCGTTTCGATTGCTGTTTTTATACGGGCAATACTTTCCTCTTTACCCAGCAGCTCGCAAATAACAAAGAGATCGGGGCCCATATTTCCACCAACCAGCGCCAGTCGAAGCGGATTCATAATGGCTCCAAATCCCCATTCTTTTTCAGTCATAAATGCTGAAAAAACTTCTTTTATTGCATCGGCTTTCCAGTTTTCAACGGTTTCAAATACGTTTACAATTTCAGCTAACTGGCCTGATGTGTTTTCTTTCCAGCGTTTTTTTACTGTTTTTTCGTCGTATTCCGTAGGAGCCACAAAAAAGTAACTGCTCTGATCCCACAATTCGGCAACAAATTCGCAGCGCTCTTTTATCTCTGCAACTACCGCATTTACTTTTTCATCACTGGCTTCAACACCTTTTTTAGCTAAAACAGGTTTGAATAAGCCGGCAAGTTCCTCAACCGATTTCTCCTGGAAATAATGTTTGTTAAACCACTTGGCTTTTTCCGGATCAAAACGTGATCCTGATTTCACCACGCGCTCCAGACTGAAGATTTCTCCCAGTTCTTCCAGCGAGAAAAATTCTTGCTCAGTCCCCGGATTCCAGCCCAGTAATGCCAGCAGGTTAATGAACGCCTCAGGGAAATAGCCATCTTCGCGGTATCCGCGCGAAACATCGCCTGTTTTCGGATCAGTCCACAGCAATGGAAATACCGGGAATCCCAGTTTGTCGCCATCGCGTTTGCTGAGTTTGCCTTTCCCAACAGGTTTTAAAATTAGCGGAAGATGCGCGAAACGTGGTTTGGTAGCCTCCCAGCCCAGCGCTTTATATAATAAAACGTGCAAAGGCATCGATGGCAACCATTCTTCGCCACGAATAACGTGCGAGATTTCCATCAAATGATCGTCAACCACATTGGCAAGGTGGTAAGTCGGCATTCCGTCCGATTTAAAAAGCACCTTGTCGTCGAGACTTTTTGTGGTGTTAAAAGTTACGTTTCCACGAATCAGATCGTCCTCTGAAACGTCAGTATCCGCAGGCATCTTAAAACGAATAACATAAGCTTCGCCTGCTGCTAATTTTTGTTGAACTTCTTCTTCCGACAATTTGAGCGAGTTGTTCAGCTTGTCGCGCGTGGCAATTCCGTACGAGAATGTTTCCTTGTTGGCTTCCGCGGCCTGGCGCAAAGCATCAATTTCTTCGGGTGTGTCAAAAGCATAATAAGCCCAGCCGCTTTCTACCAGCTGATCGGCATATTTTTTATACAACTCTTTCCTTTCACTCTGACGGTATGGGCCAAAATCGCCACCAATTCCCGGACCTTCAACCGGCGTTAGTCCGCACCAGTTCAGGCTTTCAATAATATAATCTTCGGCACCCGGAACAAAACGGGTTTGGTCGGTATCTTCAATTCGGAGTATAAATTCGCCACCGTGTTTCTTTGCAAACAGGTAATTAAATAAGGCTGTTCGAACACCGCCCATATGCAACGGCCCGGTTGGACTTGGGGCAAATCGTACCCGTACTTTTCTTTCGCTCATTGTTCTTTCTTTATTTTGGCGCAAAGATAGAAGAAAATAGTGATCAGTTAGCAGTGGCAGTTAGCAGTTTTATTGATGTAACTTTGAACGAATACTGCAAACTGAGGCTGATAACTGTCAACTTGAAATTTCTGCCTTTTATCAATGTTTAATACTATTGCTTTCCATTACTTTGTGTATTGGTTTAACAAACAATTGAAATCATGTACGGAAAAATTAAGAACGACCTAAGAAACACGCTCGAAGAATTAAAAGAGCAGGGATTATATAAAAGCGAACGGATTATTACCACATCGCAAAGCTCTGAAATTGCAGTGTCGACCGGAGAGACGGTACTGAATTTTTGTGCCAACAATTACCTCGGGCTGGCCAACAATCCGGAGGTGGTTAAAGCAGCGCAGGACATTATGAACGACTGGGGATTCGGACTTTCTTCAGTGCGTTTTATTTGCGGAACACAATCCATTCACAAACAGTTGGAAGAAAAGGTTTCTGAGTTTTTGGGAACCGAAGACACCATTTTATACTGTGCCTGTTTTGATGCCAACGGCGGCGTTTTTGAGCCACTTTTAGGTGCTGATTCGGCGATTATTTCGGATGAGTTAAACCATGCTTCGATTATCGACGGGGTGCGTTTGTGTAAAGCACAGCGTTTCCGTTACAAACACTCTGATATGGCAGAGTTGGAGCAGTGTTTAAAAGATGCATCGGGCGCGAAATACCGTTTAATAGTTACCGATGGTGTTTTCTCGATGGATGGAGATATTGCCAACTTGCCCGACATTGTTAAGCTGGCCAAAAAATACGATGCACTGGTAATGGTCGACGATTCGCATGCAACAGGATACATCGGAAAAACCGGCCGTGGTACTGCCGAACATTACGATTTACTGGGTGAAATAGATATTATTACCACCACTTTCGGAAAAGCCATGGGCGGTGGTAACGGAGGTTGTACATCAGGTCGCCGTGAGATTATCGATATGTTGCGTCAGCGCTCGCGTCCGTATTTATTCTCGAATACTTTAGCACCGGCAACGGTTGGAGCAACCTTAAAAGTTATTGAAATGCTTTCGGGTGGAGCCGATCTGCCGGCCAAAACAATGGCAAACGCCGCTCGTTTCAGAACGAAAATGGAAGCTGCCGGTTTCGACCTGGTAAAAGGCGATACGGCAATTGTTCCGGTAATGGTTTACGACGAGCCGCTTGCCATAAAATTTGCCGACAAACTGTTAAAAGAAGGCGTTTATGTTATCGGATTCTGTTTCCCTGTAGTTCCTCGCGGAAAAGCAAGAATTCGGGTTCAGCTTTCGGCAGCACACTCGTTCGAGGAAATCGACAGGGCCGTTGAAGCCTTTATTAAGGTGGGTAAGGAATTGGGAATTATTTAATGATATTGTCATTTCGAAGGAGAAACGACTGAGAAATCTGTCACTTTGAATCTTCTGAGTTACAGATTTCTCACTACGTTCGAAATGACAGTTTTATTTTATCCCCCGAATAGACTGTGTTGAAATATCCTGGCCAATTTTATCCGCAGCTTTTTTGAATTGTGCAGCCGTGATTGCCTCTACAGAAACACCAATTGATCCTCCGGCATTGTGAATTCCAAATTCAGCAATAGCATTAAACTTATCTTCTTCATCTTGCTCCTCCCTGAATATCGCTGAAAAATTCTCGCTTCTAATCTTAGAAAGATCTCTGAATTTTATGGAGAAAAAACCTTCTGTTCCCTGGTAATAATAGGTTTTGTTTCGCGGGTTGTAGGTAGCTTTGGTCATGGTTTCGTGTTTGGGCTTTTCTTTGATGTATTTGCCCTCTTGTTGCGGGAAAACCAAAAGCAATTTGTAGCTGCCTTCATCGAGGTGTTTAAAGCTCACTTTTCCTTTTTCGCCGGTAGCCTGAAAAGCGATCAACTGGCCACCTTTTTCAAGGTATACTTCGGTTTTTTCGGCCGGTTTACCAATAAAAACAGTGAGGATGCTAATAAAGAGTACGATAAATAAATTCATATTGAGTTTAAAGGTCGGGAAATTGAAATTGAATAAAAATGTGCGGGTGGATTTGTTTTAAACAGTGGGGTGTCAACATTGGGTATAGCAAACCAAAATGTTTATTAACGAGGAGTCATGTTGAGCGTAGTCGAAACATCTCGTATGTTAAGATTCTTCGGCTACGCTCAGAATGACTATCGATAATTATCGATTAAAATGCATCATCCAAAGTACGAATGGTAAGTACTTCGTTCAGCTTTTCTTCGGAAATATCGGTTTTTAAATTGATTGATACCTTTTCGTTGGGCAGCATATCAAAATAGTTATCGGAGAAGAAACCTTCTTCGTCGCCAATTTCCAGGAATAGGTTTTTCGCAAGCTTGTCGGTTCTTAGCGCAATGTCAAAACCGTAATCGGCTTTTGTTATGGCATATTCAACCTGTGGTGCTTTAACGCTAAGGTTTTTAAATGGCAGGAAGTAGTAGTAGTTTTTCGAAAGAACATTACCATTTTCAACCAGTTCAGTGGTGAACACAACGTTTTTCAGGTTCTTTCTGTATTGGTAACGCCACTCGTTTTTGTTTACATCGAAATAGTCGTCGCTCGAGTTGGCAGGAATATCAACCAGGTGAGCTTCTTCCCAAATTACTTTACCATCGAAATCAACCATTTGCATACGAAGCTCGGCTTGAATTGGCTCCAGGCGGTCGTTAACAATACCCACTTTAAACTTAATTCCTTCTTCGTACGGGCTAACCAAAACCTGGCTAAAACCTTTTTTAACGTAGTATTGCAGTGCTTTCCAATTTTGGTAATAGTCGGTTGAACTCCACGAAGCCACCGGCCAAACATCGTTGATTTGCCAGTACAAACTACCCATACAAAACGGCATGGCACGGCGGTGTCCTTCCAATCCGAATTTAATTCCGTCGGCTTGCAGCACGTGGTTTACATACAGGAACGACTCAAAATCTTTTGGTTTTTTGTATTCCTGGAGCATATAATATTCGATGGTTCCGTTACCAATTGACGAACGCTGATGCGACTCCATCACTTCCGAGTAAATATCGTAATCTTCCGGCTCCGCATATTTACGTACCGATGCCATTTCAGGGAAACTCTGGAATCCGTATTCGCTCATAAAACGAGCCAGGTGAGTGGCGTAAGTACTGAACGGCTCTTTAGCCCACCAAACACCCCAGTAGTGTTCGTCGCCATTTACAAGG